>WQXW01000253.1 GCA_009781575.1 Solirubrobacterales bacterium | reverse complement strand
GTGTTTTGTTTTGAGGATTGGTTCCGCGCGGAACCAATCCTCTTTTTGAATCCCCCAACGGCGCCTCGGACAGGTGTGTTCGAGACCGCCGATGGCGCCCCCGTGCGGGGCCGCGCGGGCGCGGGGCGCGGGGGGCTCAGTGGTGGCGCGCTCGCCTGCTGCGGTGGCCGCGGGTGTGGTGGTGGTGCGACGCCCCGTGCACCGGGGTCGGCGGCGGGCACGGCACCGTCGCGGTCGCGTGCGCGGTCGAGCCGTCGTAGAAGAGGAAGTCCGCCGCGAAGGGGAAGCCGCCACTGGGGCAGGTGTACGGCACCGAGATCCCCAGCGGTTTGAACGGCACCAGCGCCCCGTGGTATTTGCGGTAGTACACCAGTTTGCCCGGTCCGATCGTGGTTTCGACTTTCACGATCGACACCGGCGGGCCGTTGGGCACGCTCGGCACCAGTGGGATGCTCGTGTTGAGGCTCGCGCCGAACGCGCCCGACGCCGGCACCAGTTCGCCGGTGAAGATCAGCTGCGCAAACACCGGCTCCTGGCCGTTGGCGTAGAACAGCACCACCATGTTGTTGTTTTTCGGCGGGCCCATGTACGCCTGGATTTCCGGCAGCTCGTGGCCGCTTTCTTTGCCGAACGGCACTTCCACGAATGCCGTGCCGGAGCCCAGGCGCGCGTTGGTGGGACAGCCCGCTTCACCCTTGGCCTGCAACTCACTCGGTTGGCAGATCGCCAGCCCGAGCGTGGTGGTCGTGTAGTTGAGGCCCGCCGGCATGTGCAGGCTCAGCGACTTCAGCGGCGGCGGCGCCAGGCCTTCGCCGGTCTTCAGTTCGAACGCGAACCCGATCGTGGTGCTCGCGCCGTAGCGGTCCGGCGAGAACGACGCGTGCAACGAGGCGATGTTCTCCTCCGCCCCCGCCACCCCCGGCGCGAGGCCCGGCAGGCCCGCCCCGAGCGCCAAGCCCGCGCCCAGTGCGCATGTGCCCAAGCAGAGCCGGCATGCACCAAAGCGGAGCCTCATCCCCATGAGAATCACCGCCAGTGTAGCGGAAAGTGCTCTTTCGCACACGCCTTCCCCGGCGGGCTTGCTGAGGGGCATTCGGCGGAAGGCGCCCAGCCACGCGGCGGCGCGCCCCCGTCCCGAGTGCCCGGTGGGGCCCCGGAACGGGCCGATCGCGCCGATCGCGCCTGCCGTGCTACCTGTGCCGGCGGTGCTTGACGTGCTTGACCGGCGGCGGGCAGGGCACGGTCGCCGACGCCTGCGCGGTCGAGCCGCCCAGGAACTGGAATTCGGCGGAGAAGGGGAAGCCGCCCTTCGGGCAGCGGCTCGGCACCGAGATGCCCAGCGGATGGAAGTGCACCAGCCTGCCTTTGACGTGCTTGGTGTACACCAGTTTCCCCGGCCCGATCGTGGTTTCGACTTTCACGATCGACACCGGCGGACCGTTGGGCACGCTCGGGATCAGGGGGATCGATGTGTCGAGATTCGCGCCAAACGCCCCTGTGGAGGGGACCAGTTCACCCGAGAACACCAGCTGCGCGAACACCGGCTCCTGGCCGTTCGCGTAGAACAGCACCACGAGGTTGCCGTTGTGCGGCGGCCCCATGAACGCCTGGATTTCGGGCAGCTCGTGGCCGCTTTCTTTGCCGAACGGCACTTCCACGAAGGCCGAGCCGGTGCCGAGGCGCGAGTTGGTGGGACAACCCGCCGCGCCCTTGGCCTGCAGCGCGCCCGGTTCGCAGATCGCCAGCCCCAGCGTGGTGGTCGTGTAGTTCATGCCCGCCGGCATGCGGATCACCGCTTTGACCAGCGGCGGCGGCGGCACGTTTTCGGTGGTGCCCAGTTCGAAACCGAACGCGATCGTCGTACCCGCGCCGAGCCGGTCCGGCGAGAACGACGCGTGCAACGAGGCCGTGTTGGCGGCCGCGGCCGCCCCGGGGAGGCAGCCGCAGATCGCCAACGTGCCAAGCACAGCCCACACACCACGGATGGAGCGCACGCTCCTGATGCAGGCGTTCATCGCGCCGTCAGTACGAGAAATTGCCGCTGACGCTCACCGACACCGCGTCGGAGCCGCGATGCACCACACCGCTGAATTTCAGCCCCGAGCCGCTTGCTTTCTTGTACTTGCCACTGCCGCCTTTCAGGTTGGCGGTGCCGGAGAAGTGCGCCACCGCGCCCGCCACGCGGTAGCTGCCGCTCGCGGTCCCGTTGATCGAGCCGCCTCCACTCGGATACACGGTCAAGCGCGCGGTCACGTGCGTGAGACCGCTGACCGTGATCGTCAGCGACATTTTCCCCTTGATCGAGCCCGACACGTTGCCGCTCTCGTTGATCGTGAACCCTTTCCCTCCGACCTTGTGCATCGACGCGCTCTCTTTCAGGTTCAGGCTGTGCGCGTCCGCGCTCGACACCGCCACCGCCAACATGCTCACCGCCGCGGCGCCGGCGACCAGGGCTCGGCAAACTCGATTCCTCATGACCTCTCTCCCTCCTCGGGCGGACCCCAACCGGAGCCCCCATCGAATGAAATACGACCAGCTGAGCAGAGTACCCGCGCCCACGCGCTCAGGCGTGACCGCGCCGCTGACCTAACGACGACGCAATCATCCCTTCATCTATCGCAAGCACCTACTCCCTCGAACTCGGATCCGGTCCCTCTCCAAAGAACCCCTGCGAGTGCTGGATGGTTCGCCCGACCGGGACATCTTTCCAGCTATGTCCTCCACAAACGCAAACTCGGCACCGCACGGCCGGCGCCGAGACGGCCACACGCTAGACCACCGCCCATTGCTTGTCAAGCAGCCTCGGGAGCGCTCAGCGCAGCCTCGCCCGCACCGCCACCGTCTCGCCACCCGGCCCCGACCGGGCGTGGACCGATTCGATGTCGATGCGGGGATCCGAGAACAGCGGCAGCGATTCGTTCGATTCCGCCGGCGCCAGCACCAGCGCGCCGTTCTTCGCCGCCACCTCGACCTTGCCCGAGAAGAAGCCGCTTTCGACGTTCATCACCACCCGTTCGTCCGCCGTGGGCACCAGCTGCACTTTCGCGCCGCCCGGCAGCGCGCTCCGCAGGTCCGATTCCAGGAGCTGCCCTTCCGCGACGATCTCTTCCTGGCGCTTGTGCACGTGCACGTCGCGCAGCGGCAGCGGCACCGTGAGCCCCGCCGCCTGCGCCTTGATGATCAGGAGCTGCAGCACCCCGTCGACCTTCGCGAACGGCTTGCTTTCGTGCAGCAGGTCGGTCGCCTGCTTGGGCGTCACCTCGATGTGGCTGACGTTCACGCTCACCGACTGGGCCGACTTCCAGGCCAGCTGGATCGCTGGCACCGCTTCGATGCTCACGCTCTGCACCTTGCCGTACCGTTCGATTTTTTCGCGCGCCACTTTCTCCGCGATCGACGGCAGCACGAGTTGGCCGACGCCGAACACCAGCACCAGCACCGCCACCACGACCGCGACCACGACCCGTTGACCGCGAGACACGGCGGGCAAGCTACCAGAACCCACCCGCCCAACTGCGCAAGAACGCGGAAGCCTCGCCCCGGGCGAGTGGTGCAGGATGTCGCCATGGCAACCACCGCCCCCACCCGTGCCGCGCCGTCTCGACAGGTCCCGCCCCGCCCCGCCGGGAGCGGGGCCGCGGAGACGGGGGTCGCCGAGACGGGGGTCGCCGAGACGGGGGTCGCCGAGACGGGGGTCGCC
>WQXW01000252.1 GCA_009781575.1 Solirubrobacterales bacterium | reverse complement strand
CGCCTGGCGCGCGAGCAGCTCGGGGTTTGAGGGGTTCGAGCGGCGGCGCAGTAAGCTGACGATATGAACGAGTCCAGAGCAAACGAGTCGAGAGCGGGCCAGTTCGGCAAGCACGTGCTGGCGGGATTGGTGCTGCTGATCGCCGCGCTCATCGTGCTGAAGCTGCTCATCAGCATCGTCGCCGCGGTGTTCGTGCCGATCATCGCGATACTGGCGGTGGTGGCGCTGATCTGGGCCGCGCGCGTGCTGCTCTAGCAGAGACGGCCCCATGGCATACGTGGTGATCGCGCTCTGCTTCGGCCTCGCCGGCGGGATCGTCGGCCGGGTCAAGGGCAGCTCGTTCGTGCTGTGGTTCCTGATCTCGGGGCTGGTCCCGTTCTTCGGGCTGATGGCCGCGCTCGCCTACCGCTACGACAGCCGCGAACCGCGCCGCGCCTGCCCGCGCTGCGGGCGGGTCACCAAGCTCTACGACGCCGTGTGCACCCGCTGTGGCGAGGAGCTCGAGTTCCCCGAGGCGCTGATCGCGCCGGAAGTCCCCCCGCCGTCGCCCCGCGCGGCGAGGCGGGCCTGAGCAAGTTCCCGGCACCCGCTCGGAGCGGTGCCGCTCGAGCTCCAGCGTTGCGTGTTTTGTTTTTTGGATTCGTTCCGCGCGGAACGAATTCTCTTTTTGATTCCCCCAACGGCGCCTGCGACAGGTGTGTTCGAGGCAGCGCTCCTCGGATCACCCCGGTGGCGATCGGCCGGCTCGCACCCCCGGGCGGGGGCATTCCTGCCGGCCGCGGGCGGAGGGCTGGGCGCCTATATCGTGGGCGGGGTGTCCACGAGCGGACGGGACCGGGAGGTCGTGCAGGAGCAGGCTTGGCCGGGGCGCCAGCTGCCGGCGCTGCTCCACCGCTGGATCGTGCGCGCGGGCTTCTCGACCGAGCGCGACTTCGTGCTGCGCGTGGTGCAGCCCGGCCTGGTGGGGCTGATCGACGGCACGGTCTCCTCGCTGGCGCCGATCTTCGCGGCGGCGGTCTCGTCCAACTCGCACACCGCGTTCGTCGTGGGCATCTCCACCGCGCTCGGCGCCGGCGTGAGCATGGGCATCTCGGAGGCGCTGTCCGACACGGGGGAGAGCACCGGGCGCGGCTCGCCGGTGGTTCGCGGCTCGATCACCGGCGCCATGACTGCGCTGGGCAGCATCTTCCACACGCTGCCGTTCCTGATCTCCAACACCCACCAGGCGCTCGTGGTGGCCGGCATCGTGGTGGGCATCGAGCTGATCACGATCGCGTGGGTGCGCAACCGCTTCCTCGACGTGTCGTTGCGCTCCTCGCTGTTGGTGGTCACCCTCGCGGGGGTGATCGTGCTGGGGATCGGCGTCGGGATCGGCTCCTCGTAGAGCGCCAAAGGGCCCGCAGGGCCAAAAATCCCCGCAGGGCCAAAAATCCCCACTGGTACACTCGCCTGGGCGGGGCTCTGGCCCCGCTTGTCGTCATCCCAGCTCAGGATCGAAGGAGAACGGCGCGTGCGCGCGGTCGACGCAATCATGGAATGCCTGAAGGCCGAGGGCGTCGACGTGGTGTTCGGCCTGCCCGGCGGCGCCAACCTCCCGACCTACGACGCGTTCGTCGACGCCGGCATCCGCCACATTCTCGTGCGTCACGAGGCCGGCGGGGGGCACGCGGCGGAGGGCTACGCCAAGGCCACCGGCAAGGTGGGCGTCGCGCTGGCCACCAGCGGGCCCGGCGCGACCAACCTCGTCACGCCGATCTGCGACGCGATGATGGACTCGGTGCCGGTGGTGTTCATCACCGGGCAGGTGCGCACCGAGCTGCTGGGCACCGACGGCTTCCAGGAGGCCGACACGATCGGCATCACGATGCCGGTGGTCAAGCACTCCTTCATGATCCAGCACCCGCTGGAGATCCCGCGCGCGATCCACGAGGCGTTCCACATCGCGCGCACCGGCCGCCCGGGCCCCGTGCTGCTGGACATCCCGCAGGACCTCTCGCGCGCGGAGATCCCCTATGAGCCGGTCACCGACGTGCGCCTGCCCGGCTACCAGCCCACGCTGGAGGGCAACCAGAAGCAGATCCGCCAGGCCGCCAAGGCGCTGGCCTCCGCGCAGCGTCCGGTCATCTACGCCGGCGGCGGCGTGGTCAGCGCCAACGCGTCGGGCGAGCTGGTCGAGTTCGCCACCTCCGACCGCTTCCCGGTGACCTGCACGCTCATGGGCCTCGGCGCCTTCCCCGCGCGGGCGGGCGGGGATCCCCATCCCCAGTGGCTCGGGATGCTGGGCATGCACGGCACGCGCGCGGCGAACTACGCGATGGACGAGGCCGATCTGATCTGCGCGGTGGGCGCGCGCTTCGACGATCGCATCACCGGCAAGCTCTCCGAGTTCGCGCCCCGCGCGAAGTTCATCCACATCGACGTCGATCCGGCGGAGATCTCAAAGAACGTGCCCGCCCACATCCCGATCGTGGGCGACGCGCGCAACGTGCTGGCCAAGCTGGTGATCGAGTACCGCGCGCTCAGCGCCGACCCCGCGCGCCTGGAGAGCTGGTGGAAGCGGATCGAGCAGTGGCGCGCCAGCCACCCGCTGCGCTACGAGGACAGCACCGACTCCGAGATCAAGCCCCAGTACATGGTCCAGGCGCTGTATGAGGCCACCGGCGGCGAGGCGATCGTCGCGAGCGACGTGGGCCAGCACCAGATGTGGGCCGCGCAGTACTACGACTTCCCCGCGCCCCGCCGCTGGGTCAACTCCGGCGGCCTCGGCACGATGGGCTTCGGCCTGCCGGCCGCGATGGGCGCCGCGCTGGGGTGCCCCGAGCGGCTCGTCTGCGCCATCGTGGGCGACGGCTCGGTGCAGATGAACGCCCAGGAGCTGGCCACCTGCGCGCAGGAGCGCATCCCCATCAAGGTGTTCATCATGAACAACGGCTACCTGGGCATGGTGCGCCAGTGGCAGGAGCTCTTCTGGGCCAAGCGCTACAGCCAGGTCGACATGGGCGCCCATCCCGACTTCGTCAAGCTGGCGGAGGCGTACGGCGCGAGCGGCATGCGCTGTGACGACAAGCGCACGCTGGTCGACGACTTCCGGCGCGCGATCGACACCGACGGCCCGGTCGTGGTGGACGTGCGCGTGACGCGCGAGGAGAACACCTACCCGATGATCCCCGCCGGCAAGGCCGCGCGCGAGATGGTGGGCTGAGGCGATGGGCGAACCGGCCACCCAGGCGCCGCTCAGCCTCGAGGAGCTCGAGGCCGCCGGCAACCTGCGCACCGGGCGCAAGCACACGCTCTCGATCCTGGTGGAGAACAAGTCGGGCGTGCTCACGCGCATCGCCGGCCTCTTCGCGCGGCGCGGCTTCAACATCGACACGCTCACGGTGGGCCCCACCGACGACGAGTACGTCTCGCGCGTGACCCTCACCGTCGACGGCGCGATTCACCCGATCGACCAGGTCACAAAGCAGCTGCACAAGCTCATCAACGTGCTCAAGATCCGCGATCTCGACCCCTCCGCCACGGTCGCGCGCGAGCTGGCGCTCTTCAAGGTCGCCGCCGAGGGCTCCCAGCGCGGCGAGCTCATGCAGATCGCCGAGATCTTCCGCGCCAAGGTGGTCGACGTGACCAAGCGCTCGATCGTGATCGAGGTCACCGGCACCGCCGAAAAGATCGAGGCCTTCGAGGGCCTCGTGCGCCCCTTCGG
>WQXW01000251.1 GCA_009781575.1 Solirubrobacterales bacterium | reverse complement strand
TCACCGCCCTGACCGCCGGCGCCGCCCAGCTGCGCGACCGCCTCCAGGCCCTCCTCCATCGACTGCACCGCGCGCCAGCGCGCCGTGGGCACGCCCGCCTGCTCCATCGCCTCCTTGGCGAAGGCCTTGGACCCCTCCAGGCGCGCCGCGGCGGCGGTGGGCCCGAACGCCACGACGCGCGCCTGGGCGAGCGCGTCCACCAGCCCCGCCGCCAGCGGCGCCTCGGGGCCGACCACCACGAGGTCCACCCGCTCGCGGCGCGCCGCCCTCACGAGTTCGTCGACGTCATCGGCGGCCACCTCCAGCAGCCGCGCGTCGCGCGCGATACCGGCGTTGCCCGGCGCGCACAGCAGCTCCGGGCGACGGCGGGAGCGCGCCAGCGCGCGCACGAGCGCGTGCTCGCGCCCGCCGCCGCCGACTACGAGAACCCGCACCGCACCCGCGCGCGCCGCCGGCGCGCCGACTCCCCGCCTGTCACAGTGCGCTCACCAGGTCGTCCACCGGTATGGCGGACGCCGTTTCGTAGCGGCCCGTGCCGCGCGAGCCCAGCTCGAGCGACACGCGGGAGATCGTCATCTCATCCGGCGCCTCCACCACGGAGATGAAGTCGTACCGGCCCAGCGTGGCCCACTGCGCGCGCACCGTCGCGCCCAGCTGCTCCACTTCCCGGTTGACCTCCCGGATGCGCTCCGGGTTGTTCTTGATCGTCTCCAACCCCTCCGGGGTGAGAGTGCACATCATGATGTACGTCGGCATCGCTCCTCCTCGGCCGCTCGGTGTGTCGCGCCGCCGCGCGCTCACCCGTCGTTGTACCGGATCGGATCGGCGCGCGCCGGAGCGCTCAGCTCACGTGCGCCTGGCACGCCGCCGGTGGGCGCGGCCGAGTGTGACCGACACCGCCGATCCCGCCACGAGGTCGCTCCCGGCCCGCGGGCGCTGGCCGGTCACGATCAGCCGGCCACGGTGGCGGCCGGCGGGTTGGTTGGTCAGGCCGAGGTGGCAGTGGCTCTGCTGGAGCGCCTCACTCGCCCTCGCCAGCGAGTAGCCGGTCAGCTTGGGCACCACGCAATGGAGCGTGCCGTTCTCCGACGCTTTTTCGGTTTCCCGTTCGAACTGTTCTTTGCGTTCGCGTTCTTCGCGCGCTCCCCGCGCGGCCTGTTCTTCCGGTGTTTCCGCCGCGCTCGCGATCGGTCCGACCGGGCCGAACACGCCCATTGCGCCCGTTGCGCCCGTGGCGCTCGACACGCCCGTGGCGGCCGTGGCGGCCGTTGCGGCCGTCACACCCGTTGCGCCCGTCACGCGCAACTGCCGCGCCCCGAACGCGGGGGTCGCGAAACCGCCCGCGAGCGCGAGAGCCGACACGATCAACGCTGTTCTCAGGGGCATGCCAATCTCCGACCGGCGCCGCTCCGGGCAGCGGCGATTTTGTGCCAGTGCTCAGGAGATCCTACCGGCGCCTGCGCGCTCCGGCGCTGGCTCGAGCGCGATGTGGCCGTCGACCGCGTCCACCCGCACCGTGTCGCCTTCGCGGAAGGCGCCCTCCAGTAACGCCAGCGCCAGCCGGTCGACCAGCTGCTTCTGGATCACGCGCCGCAACGGCCGCGCGCCGTAGGTGGGGTCGTAGCCCTCGTCACCCAGCAGCTGCTTGGCGGAGTCGGTCAACTGCACCTCCACGCCGCGCTGGCGCACGCGCTCGATCACGCGCGCCACCTGCAGGTCGACGATCTCGGAGATCTGCTCGCGCGTGAGCGGATCGAAGCGCACGATGTCGTCCAGGCGGTTGATGAACTCCGGCTTGAAGTGCGCCAGCAGCGCCTCGCGCAGGTGCGCGTCGGAGATCGCGCCGCCACGCGCGCGCCCGTCGCCCGCGTCCTGCGCGTCCCCCGCGTCCTGCGCCGAGACGGGTTCCGGCGCGGGGCCCACCGGGATGTTGGAGGTCATGATCAGCACCGTGTTCTTGAAGTCCACCGTGCGGCCCTGGCCGTCGGTGAGCCGCCCGTCGTCCATCACCTGCAACAGCGTGTTGAACACGTCGGGGTGGGCCTTCTCGATCTCATCCAACAGCACCACCGAGTAGGGACGCCGGCGCACCGCCTCCGTCAGCTGGCCGCCCTCTTCGTAGCCCACGTACCCGGGGGGCGCGCCCACCAGACGCGACACCGCGTGGCGCTCCATGTACTCGCTCATGTCGATGCGCACCATCGCCTCGGAGCTGTCGAACATGAACTCCGCGAGCGCCCGCGCGAGCTCGGTCTTGCCCACGCCGGTGGGCCCCAGAAAGAGGAAGGTGCCGATCGGGCGATCCGGGTCCTGCAACCCCGCGCGCGAGCGGCGCAGCGCGGTGGCCACCGCCTCCACCGCGCGATCCTGGCCGACCACGCGCTCGTGCAGGCGCTCCTCCATGTGGATCAGCTTCTCCACTTCGCCCTCCAGCAATCGGCTCACCGGGATCCCCGTCCAGCGCGCCACCACCTCGGCCACGTCGTCCGCGTCCACGACCTCCTTGAGGAAGATCGGCTCCGTCACGCCCGGCGCGCGCTCGCCCGAGCGATCGGCGCCCCGCGAGCCGTCCGCGCCGCCCGAGCCCTCCGGACCGCCCGAGCCGTCCGCGCCGCCCGAGCCGTCCGCGCCGCCCGAGCCGTCTGCGCTGCCTGCCCCCTCCGGACTGCCCTCCAGCGTGGCCAGCTGCCGTTCCAGATCCGGTATCTCGCCGTAGCGCAGCTTGGCCGCGAGCTCGAGGTCGGCGGCGCGCTCGGCGCGCTCCGCCTCGCCCCGCGCCTGGTCGAGTCGCTCCTTCAGGCGGTTGACCGCCTCGATCGACTGCTTCTCCTTCTGCCACTGCGCCTTCATCGCCGC
Source organism: Solirubrobacterales bacterium (assembly GCA_009781575.1). Classification (GTDB taxonomy): domain Bacteria; phylum Actinomycetota; class Thermoleophilia; order Solirubrobacterales; family Solirubrobacteraceae; genus Palsa-744. Next base: position 848 of record WQXW01000251.1, on the reverse strand, counting down.
GGAGCGCTCGCGCAGCTCCGCGAGCTCCCGCTCGATCGCCTCCCTACGCGCCACCGACGCGGGGTCGCGCTCGCGCTCCAGTGAGGTGCGCTCGATCTCCAGTTGCATCACACGCCGGTCGACCTCGTCGATCTCGGTGGGCAGCGAGTCGATCTCGATGCGCAACCGCGACGCCGCCTCGTCGATCAGGTCGATCGCCTTGTCCGGCAGGAAACGGTCGGCGATGTAACGGTGCGACAGCGTGGCCGCCGCGATCAGCGCGCTGTCCTGGATGCGCACCTTGTGGTGGACCTCGTAGCGCTCGCGCAGGCCGCGCAGGATCGCGATCGTGTCGGCCACCGACGGCTCGCCCACGAACACCGGCTGGAAGCGCCGCTCCAGCGCGGCGTCCTTCTCGATGTGCTTGCGGTACTCGTCCAGCGTGGTGGCGCCCACCGCGCGCAGCTCGCCCCGCGCCAGCATCGGCTTGAGCAGGTTGGCGGCGTCCACCGCGCCTTCCGCGGCGCCGGCGCCCACGATCGTGTGCAACTCGTCGAGGAAGAGGATCACCGCGCCGCGCGCCTCGGAGACCTCCTTCAGCACCGCCTTCAGGCGATCCTCGAACTCGCCCCTGTACTTGGCGCCCGCGATCAGCGAGCCGATGTCGAGCGCGATCACGCGCCGCTCGCGCAGCGACTCCGGCACGTCGCCCGAGACGATGCGCTGCGCGAGGCCCTCCACGATCGCGGTCTTGCCCACCCCCGGCTCGCCGATCAGCACCGGGTTGTTCTTGGTGCGGCGCGACAGCACCTGGATCACGCGGCGGATCTCCTCGTCGCGGCCGATCACCGGGTCCAGCTCGCCCTGCT
>WQXW01000250.1 GCA_009781575.1 Solirubrobacterales bacterium | reverse complement strand
CCGGAACTGGCGGAGTCGGCGGGCGCTCGCGCGGGCGATCGCGCGGGCGACGCGTCGAGGGTGGCGGCGTCGGCGGATCGCTTGGCCGTGGGGCGGCGCTTTCTCGAGCGCGCGCGTCGCGCCTTTGCGGGGTGGGCCAAGGCGGTCTAGCTCGCCCGCACGCCGAGGAGGCGCGTGGGGTTTTCATCGAGCCTGCCGCTTTGATCATTTTGATCACGATCGATCCGATCGAAGTGGCAGGCAAAAAGAAGGGGTGCGGCTCCCTTGGAGGGACGAGCATTGGGCTCGATCAAGCGGTTTTGGGCGGGGCGCCGTGTCTGGGACCCGCCTCCGGCCATCGCGTCAGGGCGCCCCCGGTGCGCCGGGGTGTCGCCACGTATGGGGCGCCGTTTGCGGGAATCTCGCGCAGGGTCTCGAACACACCTGTCGCAGGCGCCGTTGGGGGATTCAAAAAGAGGATTCGTTCCGCGCGGAACCAATCCAAAAAACAAAACACGAAACGGACGGAGCTCGACCGGCACCGCTGGAGCGGGTTGCGGCGCGGCGAGCGGAATCCTCACCCCTCCAGGAGAGGCGCGCGCAAAAAGAAGTCCCCCCACACCGCCCGCGCGCCGACCGGCGGGGGTGGAGCGCTCGATGCTCTGTGGGGGCATGACCGTTCGATCGTAGCGTCAATCTATGCTGGGTTTGCGCATGGACGACACGCCACGCGGCCCCTCCCCCACCGTGGTTGGCATACCCGGCAGCGAGCTGCCGGGTCCCTACGGGGTGGGCGAATACGCCGAGCGTCTGCGCGCGAAGCTGCGCTCGTTCGCGCGTGTGCAGCTGACCGGCGAGCTGGTGAACCTGCGCACCGCGCGCACGCGCGTGTACTTCGAGCTGCGCGATCCGCGGGGCGCGCTCCCGTGCGCGGTGTGGCGGGACCAGTGGGAGCGGGCGGCCGCGCGCGGCGGCGGCGCGCGCGGCGGCGGTGCGCCCGGCGGCGGTGCGCCCGGCGGCGGTGCGCCCGGCGGCGGTGCGCCCGGCGGCGGTGCGCCCGGCGAGGGCATGGAGGTGGTGGTGGCGGGCGGCTGCGACTACTACCCCGGCAGCGGGACCTCCTCGCCGGCGTTCTCCTTCGCGGTGAGTGACGTGCGGGTGGCCGGCGAGGGCGACCTGCTGGCGCGGATCGAGCGGCTGCGCAAGGCGCTGGGTCGCGAGGGGCTGCTGGAGCGCCAGCGCGCGCTGGAGCGGCCGGCGCTGCCGCGCACGATCGGGGTGGTCACCGGCGAGGGGGGCAAGGCGCGCGAGGACATCCGCGCGGCGCTCGCGCGGCGGGGCTGGGCGGGGCGGCTGGTGTGGGCGTGGGCGCCGGTGCAGGATCGCCACGCGGCGGGGGCGATCACGCGCGCGCTCCAGGACCTGGCGGCGCTGGGCGAGGTGGAGGTGGCGATCGTGGCGCGCGGGGGCGGCTCGCTGGTGGACCTGCTGTGCTTCTCCGATGAGACGCTGTGCCGCACGGTGGCGTTGCTGCAGGTGCCGGTGATTGCGTCGGTGGGCCACCACACCGACCGCACGGTGCTGGACGACGTGGCGGCGGTGAGCTGCTCGACGCCGACCCACGCGGCGGAGGCGGCGGTGGCGGTGCACTGCGGGCGCGCGCGCGAGGAGTTGGGCGCGCGGGCGGCGCGGCTGGCGCGCCACGGCACGGGCGCGGTGATCACGCGCGGGCGCCATCTCGTCTCGTTGACCCGCGCGCCGTCGGAGCAGCTGGCGCGCCAGCGCGCGCGGCTGCACCAACAGCTGCGCGAGGCGCGCGCGGGCGCGCGGCGGCGTGTGCGACGCGAGCGCGACGTGACCGAGCGGCGGCTGCTGGTGTTGAGGCGCAAGGCGGGGGCGGCGCTGTTGGACTGCCGGCGCGATCGCCCCCGCGAGCTGCGGAGGCTCGAGCTGGCGCTGGGCGGCCACGACCCGCAGCGCACGCTGGAGCGGGGTTACGCGCTGGTGCAGCGCGCCGACGGCGCGCCGATCGCGAGCGCGGCGGCGGCGCGCGCGGCGGGGCGCGTGCGGCTGCGCTTCGCAGACGATACGGTGAGGGCGAACGTGAGTGGCGATGACGGCTGAGAGCCGGCAGGAGAAGATCACCTATGAGGCGGCGGCGGCGCGCGTGGAGGAGATCATCGGGCGCCTGGACTCCGGCGAGGCCAGCCTGGATGAGACGCTCCAGTTGCTGCGCGAGGGCAAGGCGATGATCGAGCTGTGCGCGCGCGAGCTCGAGGCGGTGGCGGGCGCGCTGGAGGAGCTGCGCCTGGACGAGCTGGTGGCGCGCCTGGAGGGAGACGTGCGGGCATGAGCGGTGAGCCGCCGGGCACGAGCGAGCAGGCGCGGGGCGGGACCTCGACCTGGGCGAGGCTGGCGGAGCTGCCGCTCACGGTGCAGGGGTATGAGCTCGAGGGGCTGGAGCAGGAGTTCTCCAGCGAGTTCCAGCGCAAGACCACCGTGATCCGGTTGCGCGGCGCGGGCGAGGAGGGTGTGGGCGAGGATGTGACCTACACGCCGGCGGACCACGAGCGGTTGCAGGGCGCGGGGCCGACGCTGGCGCTGGCGGGCAACTTCACGGTGGGCTCCTTTGCGGCGCACGTGCGCGCGCTGGGGACCTTCCCGAGCCCGCCGGAGCGGCCGGAGTTCCAGCTGTACCGCGACTGGGCGTTCGACGCGGCGGCGCTCGATCTGGCGCTGCGCCAGGCGGGCGCGAGCCTCCACGAGGTGCTGGGGCGCGAGCCGCGGGGGGTGCGGTTCGTGGCGTCGTTGCGGCTCGGCGAGCCGCCCACGCTCGACCCCCTGCGAAGGCGGCTCGAGCGCGCGCCGAACGCGCGGTTCAAGCTCGATCCCACCCCCTCGTGGAACGACTGGCTGGTCGAGCAGCTGGTGGCGCTGGGCGTGGTGGACTCGGTGGATCTGAAGGGCCAGTACGAGGGCACGATCGTGGACAACCCCGGCGACCCGGGCCTGTATGAGCGGGTGATCGAGGCGTTCCCGCACGCCTGGATCGAGGACCCCAAGCTCACCCCCGACACCGAAGCGGTGCTGCGCGGCCACTGGGAGCGGGTCACCTGGGACGCGCCGATCCACGGCGTGGCGGACATCGAGGCGCTGGCGGTGAAGCCGCGCATGATCAACATCAAGCCGTCGCGCCTGGGAGGGTTGCGCTCGCTGCTGGACACCTACGACCACTGCGCGGCGCACGGGATCGGCTGCTACGGCGGCGGCCAGTCGGAGCTCGGCCCCGGGCGCGGCCAGATCCAATACCTGGCCTCGCTGTTTCACCCCGACGCGCCCAACGACGTGGCGCCGAGCGACTACAACCTGCCGCAGCCGCCGCCACACCTCCCCCCCAGCCCCCTCCCGCCTGCCCCCGACGGACCGGGCTTTCGCTGGCCCACATGAGCGCCACGCAACTTCTCTGGCGCGATTCTGTTTGACTTCGCAGAGCCGCTACGGTCGTTTGAACCGTGAACCGAGACGCGTCCCGCCGTGGCATGCGGACGGGGCGAGGGAGGGTTCTCGTTGCAGGCAGCAGGACAGAGGCGAGCGGTGCACTTTGCCGCAGCTGCGGCCGCGGCGTTGCTGCTGGCACCCACGCACCCCGCGCAGGCCCGCGGATCGCACCCCGCGCAGGCCCGCGGATCGCGCCTCGCGCGGGCCCGCGGATCGCACCTCGCGCAGGCGCGGGGATCGCACCTCGCGCAGGCGCGGG
>WQXW01000249.1 GCA_009781575.1 Solirubrobacterales bacterium | reverse complement strand
GAGTACAGCACCCCCTTGGGGTTGCCGGTCGTGCCGCTCGTGTAGCACAGCGCCGCGGCCTGGCTCTCGCGGACGTCCGGATAGTTGAACCCACCGCGCCCCGCCTCCTCGACGAGCTCCTCATAGCGCAGCGCGCCCGGCAGCGAGCCCACGTCGCCCTCCCCCATCACCACGTAGTGACGCACGCACTGAAGGCTCGGCGCGATCGCCTCCAGCAGCCCCACCAGCGAGTCGTCCACGAAGATCACCTCGTCGCGCGCGTGATTGACGATGTAGGTGAGCTGCTCGGCGAAGAGCCTCACGTTCAACGTGTGCAGCACGGCGCCCACGCACGGCACGGCCATGTACAGCTCGAAATGGCGCTGGTTGTTCCACGCGAAGGTACCCACCCGGTCGCCCGCGCCCACCCCGAGCCGCTCCAGCACGCGCGCGAGGCGGTCGACCCGCTCGGCGATCTCGCCAAAGCTCGCCCGCGCCGGTGCGCCGGCGGTCAGCGTGACCGCCCGCGCGTCGGGGTGCACCGCGCGCATGCGATGGAGCATGTGATGGAGGGTGAGCGGAAAGTCCTGCATCAGGCCCTGCAGCGGTGGCGATGTCGTGTCGGTCATCCCTTCCCCCTCTCTTTTACCCGCTGCCGGCGCGCTCCCTCTGCGGGACCAGTGAAGCGTAGATCGAGCGGGTGCGAGTCGCGATGTCGCTCCAGTCGAAGCGCAGCACGTGCTCTGAGGCCTCCGCCACGAGCCGGTCGCGCAGCACCTCGTCGACCAGCAGGCGCTCGATCATCACGCCCAGATGTTCCGCGTCGCCGCCGTTGAAGCGCAGCCCCACGCGCTCACCGGCCGGCACCACCTCGCGCAGCCCCCCGGTGTCGGCCACGATGCACGGGCACCCCGAGGCCATCGCCTCCAGCGCGACCAGCCCGAAGGGCTCATAGAGCGAGGGCACCACCGTGAGATCGGCGATGCGGTACAGCGAGTGCAGCGCGTCGTCGCCGATCCAGCCCAGGAAGGAGCCGTGGCGGTTCAGATCCAGGCGCGCCGCCTGCGCGCGCAGCTCCGCTTCGTGCGTGCCACTGCCGGCGACCAGGAAGCGCACGTGGCCCACCCGCTCGATCACGCCCGGCAGCGCGTCGAGCGCCAGCTGAAAGCCCTTCTCGTACACCAGCCGCCCCACCAGCAGCACCAGCTGCTCGTGGGGCGCCGCGAACTGCCCACGCAGCGCCTCCAGATCGTCCACCGGGCGCAGGTCGCCGGGGTCGATCCCGTTGGGGATCACCGTTATGCGCCGCTCGTCGATGTCGAAGATGTCGGCCACGTGGCCGCGCATGTAGTGCGAGCACACGATCACCGCCTCCGCGCGCGCGGCCATCCAGCGCTCGATCCCGTGGATGTGCGACTGCGGCGGTTTGTCCACCCATCCCTGATGGCGCCCGTGCTCGGTGGCGTGGATCGTGGTCAGGTAGGGCATCCCCAGGCGCTCGCCGAGCGCCGCGCACGCGCGCGCCACCAGCCAGTCGTGACCGTGCACGAGATCGTGGGCGCGCTCCTCCACGAGCGCCTCGCCCGCGGCCAGCATGTCGTCGTTCATGTGCTCCACCCACGCCACGAAGCGATCCAGCTCGCGCGGCCAGCGCGGCTCGCGCACGCGATGCACACACACCCCCTCCACGCGTTCGCGCCGCGGCGAATCGTGGGAGCCGCGCGTGAGCACATCCACCTCGGTTCCCTGACGCACCAGCTCCTCGGCGAGCTTGCGCACGTGCCGGGCCAGCCCGCCCTCGATCACCGGGGGGTACTCCCAGGAGAGGATCAGCACGCGGCTGGCCACCGCTGCACCCTACCGAGCCCGCCGAGCGGCGGAGCGACTCGCCGGCCGAGCGGCCAGGGACCGGCGGGCGACGCATCCCGTTACTGTGGGTCGCCATGGCGCAGAGCAACGACGGTCCCGAGGCGGGGGGCGCCCCACCCGGCCCGGCGAACGGCCCCTCCCCCGGGCGCTCCCCCAGGCGCGTTGTGGCGCTCGTGACCGGCGCGTCCAGCGGCATCGGCGAGGCCGCCGCGCGGCGGCTGGCGCGCGAGAAACTCGACGCGATGGTGCTGGTGGCGCGGCGCGAGGGTCGCCTGCGCGAGCTGGCCGCGTCCCTGCCGGTGCCCACCACGTACGTGGCCGTGGATCTGACCGATGAGGGGGCGCCCGAGCGGATCCGCGCGCACGTGGAGGAGCACCACGGATCGCTGACGCTGCTGGTCAACAACGCGGGCGCGTCCTGGCGGTCGACCTTCGCGGACGGCGGCTGGGAGAACGTGCGGCGCACGATGGCGATCAACTTCGACGCGGTGGTGCGGCTGACCGAGGGGCTGCTGCCGCTGCTGCGCGACAGCGCGCCGAGCGCGATCGTCAACGTGGCCAGCACCGCCTCGCGCGTGGCGCGCGCCGGCGCGGGCGCCTACTCGGCCTCCAAGTACGCGCTGGCCGGCTGGAGCGACTCGTTGCATCTGGAGGAGCACGCCAACGGCGTGCACGTGGGCCTGGTGCTGCCGGGGTTCATCGCCACCGAGGGCTTTCCCGCCACCGAGCTGCGCGAACGACGCTTGACACGCTGGATCGTGTCCACACCGGACACGGCGGCGGAGGCGATCGTCGAGGCGGGCCTCGGGCGGCGGCCCGAGCGGTACGTGCCGCGCGGGTACGGGCTGATCGCGCTGACCCGCATGGTGAGCCCGGCGCTGGTGCGGCGCATCCAACGCGGCGGCGCCGTGTCGGTGCTGACCACCGCCACCCATCCCGATCTCGGCGAGGAGGCGAGGCGGCCCTGAGCGCGCGCCTTCGCCAGGCGGTGTGGGTGGCCGAGCAGCTCGAGCCGCTGGCCTCGCAGCTGCAGGCCACGCTGGGCCTGGGCCAACCCTTCAACGACCCCGGCGTGGGCGTGTTCGGCTTGCGCAACGCGGTGTTCGCGCTGGGGGACTGCTTCCTGGAGATCGTCTCGCCCGAGCAGCCCGACACCGCGGCGGGTCGGTACATGGCGCGCCAGGGGGGCGGGGGCGGGTACATGGCGATCTTCGACACCGACGACCTCGCGGGCGCGCGCGCGCGGGCCGCGCAGCTCAGGGTGCGCGCGGTGTGGGAGATCGACCTGCCCGACATCGCCACCACGCATCTGCACCCCGGGGACATGCGCGGCGCGATCGTGTCGCTCGACCAACCCGACCCGCCGGGCAGCTGGCGCTGGGGCGGGCCCGACTGGACCGGCCGGATCGGGCGCGGCGCGCCGGGCCGCCTGGTGGGTGTCACGCTCGCGGTGGACGATCCCGGCGCGGTCGCGGCGCGGTGGGGCGAGGTACTGGGCGTGGCGGCCGCCGACGACCAGGCACGCGACGGGCGGGCGAACGACCGGCGGGAGGAGGACGGCGCGGCGGTGCTGGGGACCGACGGCGGCGAGGTGCGGTTCGTCCCCGCGCGCGGCGGCGTGGAGCGGCTGATCGAGATCGCGGTGAGCGGCACGCCGCTGTCGCGCGGCGAGCAGGAGGCGATCGAGCTCGGCGGTGTGACGATTCGCCGGGTGGACGGCCGGCCGGCGACCGGGTGAGCGGGCGCGCGTCGCTCACGCCGCCCGCCCCCACAGCTCGAGCAGCGGGCGTTGCGTTTTTTGTTTTGCGGATTGGTTCCGCGCGGAACGAATCCTCAAAACAAATCCCCCAACGGCGCCTCGGACAGGTGTGTTCGAGGCGGGGCGCGCGGGCGGCGTCATCGAGGCCGAGTG
>WQXW01000248.1 GCA_009781575.1 Solirubrobacterales bacterium | reverse complement strand
GTCGGCGCGCTCGACGATCAGCGTGTTGGCCTGCGGGATGTCGATGCCGGACTCGATGATCGAGGTGCACACCAGCACGTCGGCCTCGCCGCGCACGTACTCCATCATCACCGCCTCCAGCTGACCCTCGGCCATCTGCCCGTGGGCCACCGCGAAGCGCACGCCGGGGCACAGCGCGCGCAGGCGCTCGGCGGTCTGCTCGATCGACTCCACGCGGTTGTGCAGGAAGTAGGCCTGGCCGTCGCGCTCGCGCTCGCGCACGATCGCGCGGCGCACGAGCTCCTCGTCGTACTCGCCCACGTAGGTGCGCACCGGCCGCCGGCCTTCGGGCGGGGTCTCGATCACCGAGATGTCGCGCAGCCCCGCCAGCGACATCTGCAGCGTGCGGGGGATCGGGGTGGCCGACATCGAGATCACATCGACCTTCAGCTTCATCTGGCGCAGGAGCTCCTTCTGGCGCACGCCGAAGCGCTGCTCCTCATCGACGATCAACAGGCCCAGCTCCCTGGCGCGCACGTCGCGCGAGAGCAGGCGGTGGGTGCCGATCAGGATGTCCACGCGCCCCGCGGCGAACGCCGCCACCGCCGCGCGCTGCTCGGCGGCGGAGCGAAAGCGCGACACGTGGTCGATGTTGATCGGGTAGTCGGCGAGTCGCTCGGCGAAGGTGCCGTAGTGCTGCTGGGCGAGGATCGTGGTGGGCACCAGCATCAGCACCTGCTTGCCGTCGTTGGCCGCCTTGAAGGCCGCGCGCAGCGCCACCTCGGTCTTGCCGTAGCCGACGTCGCCGCAGATCAGGCGGTCCATCGGGCGGGGCGCCTCCATGTCGGCCTTCACGAGCTCGATCGCGTCCATCTGGTCGGGAGTCTCGGTGTAGGGGAAGCGGCCCTCGAACTCGCGCTGCCAGTCGGAGTCGGGCTCGAACGCGTGGCCGGTGCGCCGGCGGCGCTCGGCGTAGAGCGTGAGCAGCTCGCCCGCCAGCGCCGCCGCCGCGCGGCGCGCGCGCGCCTTCATCGCATCCCAGCGCGCGCCGCCCAGCTTGGAGAGCGGCGGGTGCTCCCCGGGCGGGTGGGATCCATATCCCACGTACCGTGAGATCTTGGCGAGCTGCTCGGTGGGCACGTACACGCGGTCGTCGCCCTGGTATTCGAGGTAGAGGTAGTCGCGCGTGACGCCCGCCACGGTGCGGGTCTCAAAGCCGGCGAAGCGCGCCACGCCGTGGTCCTCGTGCACCACGATGTCGCCGGTGCGCAGCTCCGCGAACGAGCGCAACACGCCGCGCGCGCCCGCCCGCGGGGCCGCGCGGGGCGTGCGGCGGCGGCGCACGAGGCGGTGCTCCGGAAAGACCGCCAGGCGGAGCGTGGGCGCGATGAACCCCTCGCGCAGCGTGGCCACCGCGAAGCGCAGCTCCGGCGCGGCGGGAGCGGCGCCGTCGGCGTGGCCCTCACCGAGCCAGCTCGCCTTCAGGCGCGCGAGGTTGTAGGCGGTGCGCTCGCCCTCGCCGCGCTGTGGGAACGCGACGACGGTGCGATAGCCGGAGCGCAGCAGCTTCTCCAGCTGCGGCTCGGCTTCGGCGGGCGAGCGCGCCGCGGCCTCGGCGGCCTGCGCGCGGAACTGGAGGGGCTGGCCGCTGTCCAGTGCGGACAGGTGGACGTCGGCGTGCGCGGCCAGCGAGGCCTGCGTCTGCTCGGGGCTCACGTAGAGGTGGTGGGCGTCGTCGTCGTGGAACGCCGCGCACACGTCCTGCCAATGGTCGGCCAGCGCGGGCGCGACCTCCTCCTCGGCGGCCACCACCACGCGCACCCCCTCGCCCACCAGGTCCAGCAGCGCGCCGAAGCGCTCCACGGGCAACAGCTCGGCGATGTCGGGCCGCGCGGAGGCGTCCTCGAGCGCGGCGATCTCGGCGAGCTCGCGGTGCTCGGAGGCCAGCTCCGCGGCCGGCGCGATCTCGACCTCGCCGGCGTCGCCCAGCGAGCGCTGCGTGAAGGTGGAGAACCAGCGCAACGACTCGATCTCGTCGTCGAAGAGATCCACGCGCACCGCGCGCTCTTCGGTGGCCGAGAAGATGTCCAGGATGCCGCCCCGCACCGCGAACTGGCCGCGCTCCTGCACCTGATCGACCCGTTCGTATCCACTCTCCACCAGGTCCCGAGCGGTCTCCTCGAGGTCGATCAGCTCGCCCGCGCGCAGCGTGAAGGAGTGGGGCCGCAGCGCGGGATCGGGCACCTTCTCCGACAGCGCCACCGCGCTGATCACCACCACCGGCGGCGCGCCCACCGGCGGGGAATCGCCGGCCGGCGCACCTGCCGGCGCGGCCTGCGCGCCGACGACCGCCGCCGCGGGGCGCGCGCGCAGGAGCGCGTCGAGCGCCGCCACGCGCAGGCCCACCAGGTGTGGCGGCGGGCTGAGGTGCGACTCGTAGGCGACCCCGCGCGAGGGGTAGAGGCGCACCGCACGCGGGCTCAGCCAGGCGCGCAGATCGCTCGTCAGATCGCGCGCGGCGCGGTCGTCGCCCACCACCACCAGCGCGGGCGCCGGCGCGGGCGCGTTCTCGATCAGCGCCGCGATCAGATAGGGGCGCAGCGATGAGGATACGAACGCGCGGCCGCCCCCACGCGCGAGCGCGACCGCGCCGGGGTCGTCACTGATATGGGCGAGCAGCTGTGCGAGGGCCATGCGGGTAGGGGCGTCACCGCACCGCGATGCGGTGGGGGAGCGATCACCACCATAGAGTCCCGGAGTCCGGCGCGGCCTCGAACATACCTGTCTGAGGCGCCGCTGGGGGATTCAAAAAGAGGATTCGTTCCGCGCGGAACCAATCCCCAAAACAAAAAACGATACGGCCGGAGCGCGACCGCCCGCGGCGTCAGCCGGCGGGGGTGGGGGGCCGCTCGTCGAGCACCACGCGCTCGGCGGCGTCGGCGGCGCGGGCGGTCAGCTCCGCCACCTCGGCCGGCGGCTCGCGAAAGCGGCTCAGCACGTAGGAGGCCACCACATCGGGCTCGGTCGAGTTGGGCCGCCCCACGCCGACGCGCACGCGCCAGAACTGGGCGCCACCGAGCGCGTTGCGCACCGACTTCAGGCCGTTGTGGCCGGCGAGGCCGCCGCCCAGGCGCGTGCGCACCTCGCCAAAGGGGAGATCGATCTCGTCGTGCACCACCAGCACGCGCTCGAGGGGCAGGTGGTAGGAGCCGCGCGCCGGCCCCACCGAGCGGCCGACGTCGTTCATGTAGGTCAGCGGCCACAGCATCGCCACGCGCGGCGCCCCGACTCCATGGCCGATGTCGGGCGGGGCACCGTCGGGGCGCGCCCGACCCTCGGCGAGCCGCCCGCGGAAGCGGTCCTTCGGCCGGGAGAGGCCCCAGCGCTCGGCCAGCGCGTTGGCGACCACGAAGCCGATGTTGTGCCGTGTGGCGTCGTGCTCGGGGCCGGGGTTGCCCAGCCCGACGATCAGCCAATCGGCGTGGCCACTGCCGAGGCGCAGCGGCGGCTACTCCTCGCCGCCGGTCGCGCCCTCGGTGCCCGGGGGCTGCTCGCCGGCGGCCTCCTCGCCGACCACGCCGGTCTCGCTCTCGATCTCGGGCTCCGCTTCGGCCTGCAGGCGCGGCGGCGAGAGCGTGGCCACCACGATCGCGTCCAGCTCGCCGAGGATCGTGACGCCCGTGGGCGGGGTCACGGCGGACAGCATGATCGATTCGCCGATCTCCATCGCGGTGACGTCGTGCGTGATCGACTCGGGGATGTCGGTGGGCAGCGCTTCGATG
>WQXW01000247.1 GCA_009781575.1 Solirubrobacterales bacterium | reverse complement strand
TGCGCGCCCGCGCCTTTGGATGACCCCCCTCCGCAGCCGGCCAGCGGCGCCAGCGCCACTCCCAGCAGCGCCAACGTTGCAAGTCCCATCCGTCCCATGAGCGAGCGCAAAGCTATCCCCTCCACCTAAAGCGCGGCCAAAACCCGCGCCGCCATGATCGCACGCGCGGCCGCCAAAGTGCGCCGGTGATCCGGGGGGTGCTCTAGCCTGTGCCTGTGGAATCCTTGCCACCGTCGCGCCGCGCGCGCCCACGACAAGCCTCACCCGACTCGCCCCACGCGTGAGCGCGCTCCCCACCGCGCCGCGCCCCCCCGCGGGCCTCCCGCCCCCCGGGTCGCCACCCCCCGGGTCGCCACCCCCCGAGCCGCCTCGACCCAGCCGCTGGCGCGCGGCGCGCGTGGTGGCCGGCGCGCTGGCGGTGGTGCTGCTCGCCGGCGCCGCCACCGCCAGCCTGCTCTTCCACGAGGTCGAAAAAATCGTGGGCGCCCTGGGCCAGAACAGGGCGGTCCACCTGGCGCCCCACGTGCTCGCGCCCACCAGCCGCGGCGCGCCCGAGACGCTGCTGCTGGTCGGCGACGACCGCCGCCCGCCGCCCAAGGGCAATCCCAACGGCTTCGTGGTGCCCCACTCCAACGAGATGCTCCTGGTGCGCATCGATCCCTCCAAGCCCACGATCTCGATGCTGTCGATCCCGCGCGAGCTGCAGGTGACCATATTTCCGCACGACGCCGCGCCGAGGACCGACCGCATCAACGTGGCCTACACGCTCGGCGGCATCCAGTTGATGACCGAAACGATCAAGCAGGTGCTGGGCATCTCGGTCAACCACGTGTTCGTGATCACCTTCCCCAAGTTCCGGCGCGCGGTCGACGAAATGGGCTGTGTCTACTCGACCATCGACCGGCGCTACTTCCACGTCAACGAACCCGGCGGCGAACAGTATTTCGAAATCAACCTCCAGCCCGGATACCAGCGCCTGTGCGGCTCGCAAGCGCTGCAGTTCGTGGCCTACCGCCACGGCGACACCTCATTGGTCCGCGACGCGCGCGATCAGCGGCTGCTGCTCAACGTCAAGGCCCAGTTCGGGCCCTCGCTCTTCGAAAACCGTGAAAAGTTCGAGCACATCTTCGGCAAGGCCGTCGAAACCGACCTGCACGGCGAAGAACAGGTGCTCGAACTGCTCTCACTCCTCGTCCAGGCCGCCAGCAAGCCGGTGCGCCAGGCCCACTTCCAGGTCAACCTGCTGCCCACCTTCGACACCGCCACCCCCGAACAGATCCACGAATCGGTGCAGTCGTTCCTGCAGGGCACCGCGCCGATCTCCCGACACAAACTGAACCAGGACATCCACGCCGCGCAGCGCAGCCACCACCACCACGGTGGCGGTGGTCCCGGTCCCGGTCCCGGTCCGGGTTCGGGTTCCGCGGGGATGAACCTCGTGCCCACCACAGCCGAAGAGCTCGCCGAAGGGCGCGCGCAGGCCTCGCACCTGCCCTTCCCGCTCGAGTACCCCCGCGTGCGCGACACGCTCGCCGAAGCCAGCCCCGATGAAATGCGGGTGTACGACATCCACGGGCCCGGCGGCCACCGCTACCGCTCCTACGTGGTGGTGATCTCCAAGGGCGAACTGGGTCAGTTCTACGACGTGCAGGGCTCCACCTGGACCGATCCGCCGCTGCTGGCCGGCCCCAGCCAGACGATCCACCTCGGCCGGCGCACCTACGACCTCTACTACGAGGGCGAAAACATCAAAACGGTCGCCTGGCGCGAAGGGCAGGCGGCCTACTGGATCGAAAACACGCTCACCGACAGCGTGCCGCCGCGCGAGATGCTGGCGATCGCCGCGCAGACCGTGCCGGTGGGCCAGCCCAATGTGCCGCCCCATCCTCCCAGCGTGCCCGCCTCGCTGCCGCCGCCACCGGTCCGCTCCGCGACCCCCTCCGACACGCTCACCCGAGTGGGCGTGGGCCTGGGCATCCTCTCCGTGCCCGCGCTGCTGGCGCTGGCCGCGGCCGTGCTCCTGCGGCGGCGCCGCCTGGGCGAGCTGCGCGCGCAGGTCCATCACGCGCTCACGCTGGAATCGCTCGGGCGGCGCGGGCTGGCCGCCGCGATTGCCCACGGCCGCGTCGGCCCCGGCGCCGCCGCCGCTGCCGCTGGTGCCGCCGGTGCCGCCGGTGCCCCGCGACCGCCCGCCCCCGCCGACGCCGCCGCCCCGCGCCACAGCCGGCGGGTCAGGTGGGCCGCGGCCGGCGCGCTGGCGGTTGCGGTGCTCGCCGTGCTCGCCGCCGCGCGACTGCGCGTGTTCGAGTCCGGCGCCTCCACGCCGCCCGCCACGCACCCCGCCCCCCCCACGCTGCGCGTGGCGGTGTTCAACGCCACCAACGTGCCCGGCCAGGCGCACCGGGTCGCCGGCGAGCTGGCGCGCGACCGCGTGCACGTGGCCCAGATCGGCAACATCAACGCCAGCATCGGGCGGGGTGTGTACGTGCTCTACCCGCCCGGCGCCCGCGCGCAGGCGCAACACGTGTCGCGACTGCTGGCCGAGATGTCCCCCACGGTCACGCCCATCCAGCCCCAGGTGCAGAGCGCGGTGGGCGAAAGCCATGAGATCGTTGTCGTGCTCGACTGAGCCCCCGATACGCGGCCGCGCGGCGTGGGGCGTCGCGCTGCGGGGCGCCGCACGGTGGGGCGTCGCACTGCGGGGCGCTGCACTGTGCGTCGCGGCGCTCGCGATCGCCGGCTGCGGCACGGGCGCGCCGGCCGGGGCAGGTCGCTCTCGGCACAGCCGCGCGGAGGTGCGGGCGGGCGCGGAAGGCGTGGGTGCGGCGGCGCCGGCGGGCGCGCTCGCCTCCACCGAACAGCGGCGCGCCGAGGTGTTGTTCGAGGGTGTGTTCCAGCGCGAATACGAGCGCGGCGCGCGCGCGGGGTTCCTGCGCGCCGGCACGGTCAGGTTCCGCACCCCCTGCCGCGCGGAAGCGTCCGATCTGTGGAAGTGCGAAGGGTGGGGAGTGCGGGCGCACACGGGCGGCGCGCTCTGCTTCGTGGCCACCGCCACCGTGGGCGGCGGTCAGGTGGAAGGGGTGCACACCGAAACGCACTCGCCCCGCACCGAAGCGCTCGTGGACGCGTGCCGGGCGGGCGCCGGGGAAGGGCGCGCGCCCGGCGATCTGCGCCCCGAAGGCCCGTAGGCCCTCGGGCTCAGCCGCCGCCGAGTTGCACCGCCTTCACTATCAGCAGCACCATCGAAACCACCAGGTAGCCGCGCAGGGCGAGCATCGCGACCTTGCGCCCCATCGACCATTGCGGCCGACCGAGCAGCGTCAGTGGCGGCATCGTCCACTGCTCACGCGGGATCGCGTATTCGTCGGCCGCCGCCACGCGCTCCGGGGCAGCCCTGACGCGGCGCAGTGTGAGCAGGCCAAAGCCGGCCAGCCCCGCGGCGAGCGCCGCGCCGCCGATCAGCGCCACGCGTGTCACGTCGATGTTGGGGAACACGGTCGTGGCCATCAGGATCAGCGACAGCAGCACCAGCACCCCCACGATCACGCTCGCCAGCGCGTTCAACCACAGGCTGTTGCGCCACGGGCCCAGCACCTCGCGGTCGTTGCACAGCAGCAGCAGGAACACGCTGGCCGACGGCAGCAGCACGCCGGCGAGCGCCTGTACCGCCTCGGTGATCACACCCAGCGGCGCGCCGGGGATCAACACGATCGCCGCCGCGCCGGCGATCATCGCGGCGAAGATGCCGTAGAACGACTTCGCCTC
>WQXW01000246.1 GCA_009781575.1 Solirubrobacterales bacterium | reverse complement strand
GTCCACCTCCGGCCGGGCCGCCTTGACCAGCGCCAGCTCGAGCTGCGTGCGCGCGTCGGCGCCGGCCTTGATCGCCTCCATCGCGGAGGCCAGCAGATCCAGCGCGCGCACCAGCACGGCCTCCTCGATCCGCTGTGCCTGCGCGGCCAGGCGCGCGTCGGCGTCGGGGGTGAGCGACAGCTCCTGGGGCACCTCGCCGAGGATTCTCACCACCATCAGCTCGCGCGCGCGCCGCTCGAGCTCGCCGGCGAACGCGCCCGGGTCGCGCCCGGACTCACAGCAGCGCGCCACCGCGCGCAACACCCCGCGCGCATCGCCGCCGGCGAGCGCCTCCAGCGTGCCCTCCAGCAGCTCGCTGTCGGCCACGCCCAGCACCGCCAGCACGTGCTCCAGCGCGATCTCGGTGCCGCTGTAGGTGAGGAGCTGCTCCAGCGTGCCCAGCGCGTCGCGAAAGCTTCCCTGGGCCGCGCGCGCCACCGCCGCCACCGATTCGGCGCCGATCTCGATCTCCTCCGCCTGCGCCGCGCGGCGCACCACGCTCGCCAGCTGCTCAGCCGTGGGGCGGCCGAAGTCGAAGCGGTGACAGCGGTCGACCACCGTGGGGGGCACCTTCTGCGCCTCGGTCGTGGCCAGCACGAACACCGTGTTGGGCGGCGGCTCCTCCAGTGTCTTCAAAAACGCGTTCCACGCCGCGGTGGAGAGCATGTGGGCCTCATCCAGGATGTACACCTTGGTACCCCCCGACACCGGCGCATACGCCACGCTCTCGCGCAGCTCGCGGATGTCGTCCACCGAGTTGTTGGACGCCGCGTCCATCTCGATCACATCCAACGAGCTCGCCGCCGCGATGCCCCGGCACGCCTCACATTCACCGCACGGCTCCACCGTGGGGGCCCGCTCGCAGTTCAAACACGCCGCCAGGATCTTGGCCATCGAGGTCTTGCCGGTGCCCCGCGAGCCGACGAACAGGTAGGCGTGGTGCACCCGGCCCCGCTCCACCGCGTTGCGCAGCGTGCGCACCACCCCCTCCTGGCCGACCACCTCCCCGAACGTGCGCGGGCGATGCCTGCGGTAGAGGGAGTGCTGCTGGGCCTGATCCGGCGCGCTCGACACGTGCCCCGAGTCTACCCTTGCCCGCGCCCCCGCCCCGCCCGCCGAGCCCGCGGAGCGGGTAGTTTTGGGGCTCGATGGGAGTCTCCGCCGAGCCACAGCCGCCCCGGCCTCGGGCGCCGCGGCGGCGCGCCGGCGGACCCGCGCGCGGCGCCTCCAGGTGGGCGCGCGCTCACGCCCGCTCGCTGGGCCCGGGGGTGGTCGCGGTGGTCGGTGGCGCCGCGCTGCTGCGAGTCATCACCGGCGTGGGGTTCGTCAACTACGACACGCTCTACTCGCTGGTGTGGGGCGGCCAGCTCGCCCACGGGCAGCTGCCTCAGTACGGCCTGGCGATCGCGCCCACGCCACATCCCCTGCTCGAGCTGCTGGGCTTCGTGCTGGCGCCCCTGCCGGCCTCCGCGATCGCGGGGGTCACCGTGTGGCTCGCGTTCCTCGCGCTGGCGGGGTGCGCGTGGGTCACCTACCGCCTCGGCGCGCGCTGGTTCGGCCCCGCCGCCGGCGCGCTGGCCGCGCTGATCCTGATCACGCGCGTGCCCATCCTCTCCTACGGCTCGCGCGCCTACGCCGACGTGCCCTACCTGCTGTTCGTGCTGGGCGCGCTCCTGCTCGAGAGCCGCCGCCCTCGCGCCGGCGCCCCGGTGCTGGCGCTGCTCACGCTCGCCGGGCTGCTGCGCCCGGAGGCGTGGGCGTTCGCGGGCCTCTACTGGCTCTATCTGGCGATCGCCGACCGCGGCCGGCGCTCCACCCGCGAGCTCGCCGGCCTGGCGCTGCTCGCCGCCGCCGCGCCCCTCATATGGGTGGTGTCCGACTGGCTCATCACCTCCCATCCGCTGTGGTCGCTGACCTCCACCCGCCACACCGCCCACACGTTGGCGCGCAAGACCGGCATCGCCAACGTGCCCCAGTACATACCCCGGCGGATCGGCGCGATCCTGCGCCCGCCCGTGCTCGCCGGCGCGGCGCTCGGCGGGGTGCTGTCGGTCATCTACCTGTGGCCCCGCGCGCGCCTGCTGGCGATCGCCGGAGTGCTCGCCGTGGCGGTGTTCGCGCTGCTGGCCGCCGCGGGCCTGCCCATCGACGAACGCTACGCGTTCCTCGCCGCCGCGATCCTTTGCATCTTCTGCGGCGGCGGGGTGTTCGGCTGGCTCGTCGCCCGCCCCGAGCTGCCCGCGCGCGTGCGCACCGTGTGGATCGCCCTCGGCGCCGCCGTGCTCATCGCGCTGATCGCGGCCATCCCCGGCCAGTACCACTCCGCCCACACCCAGCTCTCAAACCTCTCCCGTCAGCAGACCATCCAGAGCGAACTCGTCGCGCTGGTCCACCAGCGCGCGATCACCCTGCGTTGCGGGCCGGTGGGCGTGCCCAACCACGCGCCCATCCCGCTGCTGGCGCTCTACCTCTCCGCGCCCCCCTCGCGCATCGTCAACGGCCAGCTCGGGCGGATCACCGGCGGCACCTACCTCGACCCCGCCACGCGCGAGGTCGAAACGCAGTACGTGCTCGACCCCCGCGATCCCCACGTGCCGGTCGCGATCCCGCCCGGCTTCCGCGCCACCCGCGCCACGCCCTCCTGGATCGTCTTCACGCGCTGTGTGTGAGCGACCCGAGGTCGACCCGCGCGCCGCGTCCCGAGCCGCGAGGTGGACCGTGCACCCTCCGTCGAGGCGCGCGTCCCCAGCCGCCGATCTTCGCCCGCGACTCCGGTCCGGGAGCTCCCGCTGCGCCTGCCGGGGATCGCTTAAGGCTGCTCCCTTCCGGACCTGACCTGGTTCACGGGCCGGCACCGCGCGGGACCCGAGCCATCGACGCCCCGGGCTCCGGGGCGACCGGGGCGTGGACCCCTCGAGAGGGAGTTCAGCCCCGCTAGAGCGGATTGCGGGTTCAGGGCACCGCTACCTCCCCGCCTAGCACGGTCCACTCCGATCGTATCGCGCCCCCGCGTGTGGCGGGGCCCCCCCGGGCGGCGGTGCGTTATAAATCCTGCGCCGTGCACGAGCCCGCCCCGTTCCGCACCCCGCTCGCAGCCGCCCCGGTGACAGCCGCCCCGGCGGCAAACGCCCCGGTGGCGGCCGCCCCCGCCTCCCCTCGGCGCGTGGCACGCCTGGCGCTGGTGGCCCTGGCGGGCGCGGCGCTGCTGGCCGGCTGTGGCGGGTCCAGTGAAAAAAGCTCGATTGGCGTGGGCAAGGAGAACCCGAGCGCGGAAAGCGAAGCGGCCAAAGACGCCTCCTCCGCGCCGGCGCCGGCGACCACGCCGACCGCCCCCACGGTGTCCACGCCCACCAGCGGTCCCCTGGCCAAGGAGCCCACGGTGACCCCACCCAAAGGCCCGGCGCCCACCGCGCTGCAGACCAGGGAAATCGTGCGCGGCACCGGCCCGGTGGCCAAGGCGGGCGACAAGGTCACGGTCAACTACGTGGGCGTGCTGTACGCGGACGGCAAAGAATTCGACGCGTCGTGGCGGCGACACGAACCGTTCTCGTTCACGCTGGGCCAGGGGCAGGTGATTCCCGGCTGGGACAAGGGCGTGGCGGGCATGCGCGTGGGAGGCCGCCGCGAGCTGATCATCCCCTCCAACCTCGCCTACGGATCGCGCGGCTCGCCGCCGACCATCCCGCCCAACGCGCCACTCGTATTCGTGGTCGATCTGCTGCACGTTT
>WQXW01000245.1 GCA_009781575.1 Solirubrobacterales bacterium | reverse complement strand
TCTCACCCCACCAGCCCGCGGATGTCCTCGGCGGTGAGGCTGCCGGCGAAGAGGTCGCCGTCGTCCATCACGCCGCTGAACAGCGCGGCCTTGCGGCGGGCGAGCGCGGCGACCTTCTCCTCGATCGTGCCACGCGCGATCATGCGGTACACGTTCACCGGACGGGTCTGGCCGATGCGGTGGGTGCGGTCGATCGCCTGGGCCTCGGTGGCAGGGTTCCACCACGGGTCCAGCAGGAAACAGTAATCGGCCTCGGTGAGGTTCAACCCGAACCCGCCCGCCTTGAGGCTGATCAGGAACACGGGGTCGGCGCCGTCCTTGAAACGAGCCAGCACGCGCTCGCGCCGGCGCGTGGAGCCGTCGAGGTAACAGTAGCCGATGCCCTCGTGGTCCAGGCGCTCGCGCACCTTTGCCAGAAATCCGGTGAACTGGCTGAACACCAGCGCACGGTGCCCGCCGCCCCCGACGTCGCGCAGCTGCTCGACCAGTGCCGAGAGCTTTGCGCAGGGCACCGAGTCGTGGGCGGGGTCGACCAGGCCGGGGTGCAGGCTCAGCTGGCGCAGCAGCGTGATCGAGCGCAGGATCGTGAAGCGGTGCCGGTTCAGGTCGCCGAGCAGTCCCAGGATCTTCTGGCGCTCGCGCTGGAGGTGGGTGTCGTAGAGCTTGCGATGGCGCGCGGGGAGATCCACCTCGAGCGTCTGTTCCTGCTTGGCCGGCAGATCGGGCGCCACCAGCTCCTTGGTGCGCCGCATGAGCAGCGGCTTGATCCTGCGTCGCAGCCGCTCCAGCCGCTCGCCGTCGCCGCGCCGCTCAATCGGCTTGGCGTACTGCTCCGCGAACCGCTGTGGATCGGGAAACAGGCCCGGCGCGCCGATCGACAGCAGCGACCACAGCTCCATCAGGTTGTTCTCCATCGGCGTGCCCGTCATCGCCAGCTTGAACGGCGCCGCCAGCTCGCGCACGCAACGATAGGTCTTGGCCTGGTGGTTCTTGACGTACTGCGCCTCGTCCAGCACCAGGCCCGCCCACGACTGTGAGCGGTACGCGTCGAAGTCCAGGCGAAACAGCGTGTAGGTGGTCACGACCACGTCGGCCTCGGCGATCTGCTCGATCGAGCGGCCCGAGCGCGCGAGCGTATCGGTGACTGGTTCCACTGTCAACGACGGCGCAAAGCGCCTGGCCTCGCTCACCCAACCCGACACCACGCTCGAGGGCACCACGACCAGAAACGGACCGCCGTCGGCGTCGCGCTCGCGTGTGTGACAGATGAGCGACAGCACCTGCACCGTCTTCCCCAGCCCCATGTCGTCCGCGAGGATCCCGCCCAGCTCCAACCCCCACAGGGATGCCAGCCAGTGAAACCCCTCGCGCTGGTATGGGCGAAGGCGCGCGGTGATCGCCGCGGGCGGCTGGTGATCGTCGAGCGTGGCGAGCCCCAGCAACGCGCTCGCTTGGTCGCGCCACGCCCGGGCCTGCTCGGTGACCACCCCCAGCGCGGCGAGCTCCGACCAGAGCCCCGCCTGGTAGCGGCTGATGCGCAGTGCCCCGCCCGGCGAGTCCGACAGGGTCCGGGCCTCTTCGATCAGGCGCCGCAGCTCCTGCAGCTCGGGTGTGAGCAGCGAGAAGTGCGCGCCGTCGGTCAGCAGCATGTGTGAATCGCCGTTGGCCAGCGCGGTGAACACCTCCGCGAACGGCAGCTCGCGACCGTCGACGGTGATCGTCACCCCCAGATCGAACCAGTCGCGCTCCTCCGCGATCTCCGCCGTGGAGAGGCCGATCTCCAGCGAGCCGCCCACATCGCGGTAGTCGGGCCCATCGCCCAGCTCCTCCACCGCCACGTCGGGCAGCTCCCGCAGCGCCGGCAACACCTCCGTGGCCAGGCGCGCGCTGTCGATGCCCACCAGCGGCGTGGGCTGCGCCTGCGGCTGCCCGCCTAGGTCCAACAGCCCGAAACGCTCCAGGCCGCTCGAGCGCAGATCCAGCCCCGCGAGGATCGCGCGCTCGGCCTCGAGGTCGCGAACGCCCGGGCCGCCTCCGTTGAGTTGCAGCGGCTCGCGCCGCGTGGCACCGCCCACCTGGTAGGCCCACTCCCACCCCACGTCCAGCGTGTGATCGGCGCCGTGGCGCGCGCGCAGCACGAGCGCGGGCGCGGAGATCTCCGGCACCGTGAAGGAGCCGTCCGACGACACCACGGTGGCGAGATGGCGCAACTCCGGGCAGAGCTGCTCGGCAAAGCGCGACAGCTCGCCCGCCGGGACCTCCAGCACCTGGCCGCCGAGCAGCATGCGCTGCAGCGGCTCCGGCGCGGGCCGCTCCAGGTGCACGAGCCACAGACGCCCCGCCTCGGGCCCGGCGCCGTGGAGCCCGGCGCCGTGGGGCCCGGCACTGTGGGGCCCGGCACTGTTGGGCCCGGCACTGTTGGGCGCGCCGCCGTTGGCTGCCGCGCCGCCTGCCGCCAACGCCTCGGGTGGGCGCTCGGCGCACACAACTCCGTGCCCGCCAACACCGAGAAACAGGAGTGGATCGAGGTGGTGGGCCGGCCGGCCGTGGACCCACAGCGCGGCGCGCACCGTGGGTCGCTCGTCGGGGCCCTCGGTCGTCACGTCGATCACCAGCTCGCCGGGCTCGACGCGCACCTCGCCGAGCTTGACGTGGCCGTGGATGAGTGGCACGCCCACGCGTGTGGCGTCCCGGAGCAGCGCCCACAGACGCGCCGAATCGCACTCGCCGAGATCCAGCGCCTTGTCGGCGCTGTAGTGGTAATACCCCCGCTCCTTGTGCGCGAGGTACATCGCCCACAGCTCCCGCGCCAGCGCGGCGTGATCGGGGCGGAGCTGAGCTTCCCTGAACCGCCAGGTGTCGAGATCGCTCCAGGTGAGCGAGCCGTTGATCCAGCGGCCGCGCGCGCCCTGGCGCATGAGCCGCGCCATCAGACGCCACGTTCGGCTCTCCGCGGGGCCGCGCGCGTGGAGCGTCAGCTCGATCGCCAGTGGGTTGCCCGCGGCGCGCTGCGAGGGCGCGTCGACGAGCGCGCGCAGCGGAGCGTCCCACGCGGGCGCGGCGGGCTGGGGGGCGAGCTCCAGCGAGCCACGACCGTCGGGGCCCGGCGGCGCGTCGCGGTCGTGCTCGCGCAGGGCGTACCCCGCGATCACAAGTGCCGCGACGTGCTTGCAGTCGTAGCTCACCGGGCAGGAGCACTCGCCGTCCTCGAACGCGAGCGATCCGTTCTTTTCGGGCGCGAAGTGCGCGACGACCTCGTACAGCGCGCCCTTGCCCACGACCGAGCCGCTCAGCGTCTCCGGGTCCTGCCACGCGAGTTTCAGAACCCTGTTGCCGCGTGCGTAGCGCCGCCCGCGTTCGAGCGAGCGCGAGTCGATGGCCTGATCGAGCTCGGGCACATCGGCGATCTCACTCAGCTGGCGGGCCGTGCTCAACACGCGCGCGAGCATAGGCGGCGATCCGGACCGACAGCCGCGCTGGAGCGCCCGACTCGATCTGCCCGGGGTCGAGGCCGCCTCACCGGCGCCGGGGCGCCGAGCTCCGGCTCGGCGGCTCGCCGAGGGAGCGTGCGGTGTGTTCGTTGTGCTTGCCGCTTTGGTCAGCTTGATCAGCCTGCACCAAACTGATCAAAGTCTCCGTGCCCGCTCGGGCCCGCACGGGCGCCATGAAATGCGCGTTGTGCGCGACTCTGGCGCGACCTCGAACACACCTGTCTGAGGCGCCGTTGGGGGATTTGTTTTGAGGATTCGTTCCGCGCGGAACCAATCC
>WQXW01000244.1 GCA_009781575.1 Solirubrobacterales bacterium | reverse complement strand
CACAGGCTCTCCTCGAAGAGATCGCACACGTCGGCCAGGAAGAGCGAGGGCGAGGTGGCCACGCCGTCGTCGCTGTCGGTGTGCCAGCTCAGCACGAGCAGCTCCTCGGGCCGCGACACAGCGGCGTAGAGCAGATGGCGCTCGTCGGCAAGCGCGTCTCGCTCGCCGGCGAGGGGCAGGCCGGAGAGCTCGCGGATGCGGCGCCGCCGCTCGGCGCCCAGCAGCGGCTCCGGGCGGGGGAGCGCCGGGAAGACGCCCTGTTGCAGGCCGCAGAGGAAGAGCGCGCGCACACGGCGTGCCCTCAGCGCCAGCGGCGCGAGCACCGCCACCTCGCGGGCGCTCGGAGGATCGCCGCAGACCACGTCGAGCTCGCCCAGCGTGCGCATCAGCCCGGCGGCTCCCCCGAGCAGCTCCGGCACCGCAGCGGCGAGCGCGCGCAGCTGCTCGAGCGCGCCGCGCGCGGCGGCGAACGCGCGCGCGTCGTCGAGCTGCTCGCGGGTGAGCACCGCGGCGCGGCGGCGCCGGGGCGCGGCGAAGAGCCGATCGAGCTCGTTGCAGATGCGATCGATCAGCTCCCGCGGCCCCGCGTCCCGGGCCTCGCGCAGCCGGTGGATCGGATCGAGCGGCCATCGCTCCGCCTCCCACAGCGCGCGCGCGCGCTCGGCGTCGGCCCCCCCGGCGCGGCGCACGCGCGCCTCCAGGCGATCGGCCAGCGCGGGCACCTCGAGCACGCCGGGCGCGCGCAGCCAACGCACCAGGTCCTCGGCCTGTGCCGGCGCCGGCGCCGGCACTGGCACTGGCACTGGCGCCGAGGCCGGGGCCGGGGCCGGCAGAGGCTCCTCGGCGCCGTCGAACGCGCAGCGCAGCAGCGCCAGCAGAGCGCCGCCGAGCACGGTCGCGCGCAGCGGCCGCCGCCGCTCGAGCGAGAAGGGAATCGCAAAGGAGGAGAACACCTCGCCGAGCAGCTCGGCGACGGCGGCGGGCGCGCGGTGGACGATCGCGATCTCGCCGGGCGCGAGGCCCCGCTCGAGCAGCGCCCGCACCTCCGCGGCGACGAGCTCGAGCTCGGCGCGCTCGGACCCACCCTCCAGCAGGCGCACCGCGCGGCCCGCCGGCGCGCGCACGGACGGCTCGCGGGGCTCGAACAGCGCGCGCTCGAGGTGATGGAGCGCGGCGCGCGAGCGCGGCGCGTAATGCCCCGCGCGCGCGGGCAACCGGACGTGTTGGGATGCGAGTGGCTCCAGAGCGTGGAAGGCCCCGGCGCGCCCGGCGAACACCACGCGCCCGGGCTCGTACCCGAGCGACACCGTCACCGGCGCGTCCACCACGGTGGCGAGCGACTCGATCGCGTCGAGCTGCAGCGGCGTCAGATCGTCGAAGCCGTAGAACAGCACCGGCACGGCGCCCCACAGCGCGGGACGGCGGCGCAGCTCATCCAGGGCGGCCATCGCCGCGAGCTCGGCGTCGGCGCGGCCCAGCTGCGCCAGCGCCGCGCGGTAATCGCCGTAGAGGCGCGCGAGCTCGCGCGAGCGGCGCGCGGCCGCCGCGCGCGGCGCGCCGAGCGGCTCGCCCAGCGTCCAACTCTCCAGCGCGCTCGTCAGCCGCGCGGGCGTCACGCGCGCGACCTCGAGCTCGCCGACCAGCGCCTCCAGCGCGCGCGCCATCGCCCTGGAGCGCCCCGCGCCGCCACCCCACACCCGCGTGGCGAGCGCCCCGAGCAGCCGCTCCCGGGCGACCGCGCCGAGGGGCTCCGCACCGCCCGAGTCGTCGCGGCCGGCGCGCGCGACCACCTCGGCCAGGAACGCACGGAAGCCCAGCACGCGCCCCCCCAGCAGCGCCCCCTCCCCCGCGAGCTCGGCGCGGTAGCGCTCGACATCCGCCCGGGTGGGCACCACCAACAGCGGATCGTGGCCGGCCGCGAGATGGCGGCGCATCGCGCTCATCACGAGCTCCGCCTTGCCCGCGTTGGCGGGTCCGGTGATGAGCGTGAGCGGCACGGCCGCCAATGGTTGCGGACGGCCCCGACGCCGACGCGTTCGGTCGCGCCGCCACGGGCCGGGTCTCACCAAGGTCGCTCGCCGGGGCGCCGCCGCTCGACCCTCGAACACACCTGTCGGAGGCGCCGTTGGGGGCTTCAAAAAGAGGATTGGTTCCGCGCGGAACCAATCCAAAAAACAAAACACGCAACGGCCGCTGGCAGGCCGCGCCGGCGGGTCAGGCGGCGCTGCGGGCGGCGACCTCGCTGGCGGCGGCCACCTCAGCGCGTGCGGCGCCGTCCTGCTCGGCCTCGGGCGCCTTGGCGCCCTCGCGCGCCCACTGCTCGTTGAACTCCACGCGCCACTTGCCCTCGTCGGTCTGGCTCAGGGCGAGGTGGGCGCGGAAGCTGCGCCCGCTGCGCCCCTTGAAGCCGGTGACGGGGCGCGCGGTGTAGCCGGTCTTGATCAGCTCGCGCGCCACCGCGACCGGCAGCTGCTTGCCGGCCTTGGACTTCCAGATCACGAAGCCGCAGCCGGGATCGTCGCGCGACCAGCAGGAGTAGCCCTTGCGGTTCTCGGCGATCTCGTGGCCGCACACAGGGCAGGGGCCCAGCCGCGCGCGCGGGATGCGCACATCTTTGAGCGTCTCGTCCAGCCGCTTGACGGTCTCCTGCGCGAAGCCGGCGATGTCGCCCATGAAGCGCTCGCGCGAGTCCTCGCCGCTCTCGATCTTCCCGAGCCGGTGCTCCCAGGAGCCGGTCAGTTGGGGCGAGGTGAGCGCGTGCTCGCCCAGCAGCCGCACCACGTTGAGCCCCTTCTCGGTGGCCGCCGGCTCATTGAAAACACGCACGATGTAGCCCACCTGGATCAGCCGCTCGATGCTCGCGGCGCGCGTGGCCGGGGTGCCGATCCCGGAGTCCTTCATCGCCTCGCGCAGCTCCTCCTCCTCCACCAGCTTGCCGGCGGTCTCCATTGCGGCCAGCAGTGAGGCGTCGCTGTAGCGCCGCGGGGGCTTGGTTTCCTTGCGCTCGCTCCCCACCTTCCGCACGTCCACCCGCTCGCCCTGCGCGAGGCGGGGGAGCTGCTGCTCGGAGTCCTCGTCCTCCTCCCCTCCGCCCCGCCCCGTGTCGCCGCCCTGCTCGGCGGTGGGCTGCTCGCCGTAAACACCGCGCCAGCCGGGCACGATCAACAGCTTGCCGCGCGTGCGGAACACGTGCCCGGCCTCCACGGTGGTCTCCACGCGCGTGTTCTCGAAGACCGCCTCGGGGTGAAAGACCGCGAGGAAGCGGCGCACCACCATGTCGTAGATGCGCCGGTCGTCGTCGTTCATGCGCTCCACGTTGTGCTCGGCGCGGGTGGGGATGATCGCGTGGTGGTCGGTGACCTTCGAGTCGTTGACCACGCGCGCCAGCGGCAGCAGGTCGAGGCCGGTCACATAGGCGGCGGCCTTGGCGTACTCGCGCTTTGCGCCCAGCAGCGCGGCGGTCGGCTTGAGCTCGCCCACCATGTCTTTGGTGAGCCAGCGCGAGTTGGTGCGCGGGTAGGTGAGCGCCTTGTGCTCCTCATAGAGCCGCTGCGCGGCGGCCAGCGTGCGCCGCGCGGAGAAGCCGTGGCGGCTGTTGGCCTCCCGTTGCAGGGAGGTGAGGTCGTAGAGCATCGGCGCGCGCTCGCGCTGCTCCTTCTTCTCGTGCTTGGTGATCGTGCCGTGCGAGTCGCGACAGGCCTCAACGATCGCGAGCGCCTGCTCCTCGGTGGCGATCCGCGGCTTGGAGCCGGCGTGAAAGCGCCCGTTGTAGATGCGCT
>WQXW01000243.1 GCA_009781575.1 Solirubrobacterales bacterium | reverse complement strand
TGGATGATCAGCTGCCAGTCGCTGCGCGCGCTCTGCTGCGCGAGCGCGCGCAGGAAGGACTCGTCGCGATCGATGGTGGCGATACGCACTTCAGCGGCGGGGTCGGGAATGGAGCGGGCGCCGCGGCCGGGAGAGGGCTCGGCCGCGACTCCCGCCGAGCGAGGATCACCCCGGCCGCGGGCCGGGCGGATCGCAGGAGAGGGGCTGCCCGTCTGTGCAGCTTGGTCGGGAGGCGACGCGGCCCGAGTGGGTGGGCCGCGTCGCCGACGCGCCGGAGGAGGGATCACCCCGCGCGAGGACCGGGCTCATCGCAGCTTCACAGAGCGCCCGGCCTTCCCGTGTTTGGCGCGCCACCGCCAGGGTGCGGGGGCGCGCAGAGACTTCGGCTCACGGCATCAGCACCGCCACCCTCGCGGAGAGGCGCGGGCCGTGGCCGGGCGTGAAGGAGAGCTCGAGCGGCACCTTCAGGCGCCGGCCGTGGTGGTGGGCCACGAAGCGCTGCTCTGCCGCAGAGAGCCGCAGCGTCATCGTCACGGTGCCGGCCTTGGCGATGCGCCTGGCCTTGGGAACCACGCCAC
Source organism: Solirubrobacterales bacterium (assembly GCA_009781575.1). Classification (GTDB taxonomy): domain Bacteria; phylum Actinomycetota; class Thermoleophilia; order Solirubrobacterales; family Solirubrobacteraceae; genus Palsa-744. The sequence continues at coordinate 3,202 of WQXW01000243.1, read as the reverse complement.
CGCCGCTGGCCAGCAAACTGCCGGCCTCGGGCACCTGGACCACGACCGTGGCGTGCTTGCCGTTGACACGGTGGCTGATCACCTTGATCGCGGCCTTGCAGCCGGATACCGCGATGCGCGTGCGCTGTTCTCTCTGCGCGCCGTTCTGGCCCGAGATGGCGGTCGGCATGTAGAGCGCTTTGGAGCAGAGATCGCCGGTGGCCGACAGCGCGGAGTGGGGGCCCTGGGGCAGCACCAGCTCGAAGCGGCTGATCGGCACATCGGGGACCTGGGCGAAGGTCGAGGTGGTGATGCCCTTTTCGATGAAGGTGTCGCCCACCAGCGTGATGTTCACGCCGTCGCCCTGCAGCAGCACGTCGAGGTTGGGGAAGGCTGCGCCGCCGTGGGAGACGAAGATCGCCGGCCCTGACATCGCAACCGGCAGGATCGGCGTCTGAGCGGTGGCATAGCCCACGACCGAGCCCGCCGGGCAGCCCGCGGGGTCCGCGGCGAACTGCGCTTCGGTGCACGCCTGCTGCAGGGTCGTCAGGCGCGAGGGCAGCGCCTTTGGCAGGCTCACGTGCACCTTTGAGATGTTGGCCTGGCCTTTGCCGGAGCCCACGTCGACCTGCAGGTAGGCGCCGGCAGTGCGCGAGTGGGCGGCGTGCGTGCGCACCGAGAAGGAGGGGTTGAAGGGGAGCGTTGCGCAGTTGGCCGCCTGGAAGCGGTTTGAGACGCTCGCCGAGGCGCCTTCGGCGCTCGTGATGGTGCCGGCCACGCTCATTGGTTGGCAGTTGGTGGGGTTGAAGATGAAGCCTTCGCGGTCGATTTCGACGTGGATCGCCTTTATGTCCAGCGGGATGCCCTGCAGCATCGTCGGCATGGGATCTGAGATCACAGAGACCTGCGCGGTGTGCGGGTCGACTTCGATCCTTGCGCGCACCACGACGGTGCCGAGGTCGAACGGGCCCGCTTGCGCGGGAACCACGATCGAGAGGCCGAAGGGCGCTCCCTCGTATTTTTCGGTCAGATAGACGGGGTCTTCGGGCTTACCGGCTTCGGGGATCGTGAGCGGCACGTTGCCCACGCCGGCCTGCGCGCTCACGTGGCCGATCTTCGAGGCGGCCGGGCAGTCGCCCGCGCTGGCCTGCGCTTGCGGGCAGAGCGGGACATTGGAGATCATGCCGGCCACGCCGGGGGGCATCTTCAGCGAGACCGTGGACAAGCGCTGTTCGCTGTCGTTGCGGGTGAGGGTCATCTCAAAGGAGCCCAGGGCGCCCGCCTGGTTGTTGGGCGCGCCGGCTTGCAATGACGGCGCAAACGGCGGTGGATCGCAGGCCGAGCCGTTTGGCCCGCTCGTGATTTCGAAGGGAGCGATGTACGGTTCAGCGTTCGGCGTGCCTTCTTCGCCTGGGGCGCCCTGGTGCGACCACGGTTCCAGCAGCGCCGTGGGTTGATAGGAGCCGCAGGCGCGCGGCGTGGCCAGCGGCGCCCGTTCGCCGCCGAAGAAGTCGAGCTTCAGGGTTTCGAAGGGGAGTTGCGGGTTTTCGTTGAAGGTTGTCGTCAGCTGCCCGGTCTCTTCGTTGACTTCGACGTGGCCGGCGAGCTTGACCACGACGCCCCGTTCGGGGGCTTCGGCGGCGATGTAGAGCGCCACCAGCGATTTGAACGGATTGGCGTTCTGCTGGGCTACGTAGACGCCGCCGGTGAGCTCTTCTTCCAACAGCGGCGTCTTGATCGTGACCTTGCCGATCTTCGAGGCGTTCGGGCAGTTGGCGGGTTCTGCGTTTTCGAGGTCGATGCCGGAGACGTCAGGGTGCCCTTCTTTGCCCCTCAGAAGCGGGCAGCCGAGTAAGCCGCTCGCGGAGGACGGGTTGACTGTGACCCCAGCGGGCAGCGTCACCTTCGCATCCTTGAGGTCGGCCTCGGCCAGGCCCGTCGGGTCTTCGTTCTCCGGGACCTTCAGTTCGACGGCCAAGCCGGTCGGGGAGTCAGACGCCTTCGCGGTCGGTTCGACCACAATCGAGGGTTTGAAGTCGACCTCGGCGCAGCCGGTGATCGCCGGCATCTTCGATTCCCCACTCACGAAGACGCCCGCTTCCTGCCACGAGTCCACGCCCATCCGTGCAGCGCGCTCGCCCGTGCATGCCGTTGGGTTGGTGAGGAATGGGTTCAGCGGGCCACGTTCTGAACAGTTAGGGGCGACGCCGCCGCCTCTTGGACAGTACCGTTCTGCGTCGTGGCTTTCTGATGCAGGAACGCCCCACAGCGTCACCTGCGCTTCGACGAGGCCTTCGTCGGCGGAGCTGTTCAGCACTTCCCCCGTCACCCCGTAGTCGCTGCCCGTGCGCACCCGCGCGTCGATCCGCACGTCGCCTACTTTGGCGATGTTCGCGTCGAACTGCGCGGCGAGGCCCTCCGGCGGAACGACGTTGTACAGCGGCGCTTGATGGTTGAGCAGTTTGTCTTCGGCGGCTTCGCCGGGGTTCGCTGTGTACAGCCGCAGAATCCCGACCTGCGCGGCGCCGCTGCAATCTTCCTTCACCACCTGGTAAGGGTTGCAACTCGGTGTGGCGTCGGGGTTGCCGATGAGTCCGGGCGGCAGGTCGGTGATCGCGTCCTTGGCGTTCGCGTCCGGGGCAAACTGGTCTGTGGTCCCGTTCGCGAACGTATGGGTTGAGGTGTTGAGGCGGAAGGTGTCGGTCAGCTCATACGGGTGTGCGCCTGCCTGCGTGATTTCTTCGCCCTCCTGGCCGAACGCTCCGAATGCGAACGTCCCGGGAACAATGCCGAACGTGGCGAACGTCTGATCGCCGCCAACCGTTTCGCCACTGGCGTCAGTGGCGACCAACCGATAATCGTAGGTCGTCTCCTTCGCCAACCCACCTATGCGCGCTTCAACGCCGTCTTCAGTGCCTTCCGGCCCGACTTCGGCAGTACACGGTGACGCTTCGGCATGCGCAAAGCCAGACACGGTGTATTCCGCCGCATCGACGTACTGTACTTCGCACCGTGTCGGCTCTCCATTTGGGTCGATCGTGGCCCGCGCCGTCGCGGTCGTGACGACCGCGTCGGCCGACTCGTTGACGACCGCCGCGGGTGGGCCGAACACCATATCACCACCACGCTCTTCTTCACCTTCCGCGTTTTCGGCGACCAGCCTATAGTGGTAGGTCCTCGCCGGCGAGACGGCAATTCTCGCCTTGACGGCGGTCTTCGACGA
>WQXW01000242.1 GCA_009781575.1 Solirubrobacterales bacterium | reverse complement strand
GATGTCCTGCAGGGGGCACTCGCCTCCCTTGTCACACACCGGGCAGTCCAGCGGGTGGTTCAGCAAAAGGAACTCCACCACACTCCGCTGCGCCTCGCGCACGCGCGGCGACTCGGTGTGCACGATCATGCCGTCCTTCACCGCCGTCGAGCAGCCGGTCTGCAACTTGGGGATGCCCTCGATCTCCACCAAACACATGCGGCACGCGCCCACCAGTTGGCCCAGCTTCGGCTCGTAACAGAACACCGGGATCTCCACGTCCCCGTGCTTGGCCGCGTCCACCAGCATCGCGTTCTCCGGCGCCTCCACCTCGCGGCCGTCGATCGTGAGCGTGATTATCCTGGGCTGCGCTCTAGGCATGGGCGCTCTCGGTGGCCCGCGTCTGCTCTGCGAGCAACGCTCCACGGCCGGTCACCGCGGGAGTGGTGAGGTCTGGCGCGTTCGCGCCTCCCCCAATGCGGCCCGCCTCTTCGATCGTGCGTTCAAGCTCGCCACGGAACTTCTCCACGATCGAGCCGATCGGCATCGCCATCGCATCGCCCAGCACACACAGGCAGTGGCCGATGATGTTGGTCTGCGCGGACGCGATCACGTCGAGGTCCTGCGCCGTCGCCTCGCCCGCCTTGATCCGTTCCAGCATCTTCACCGTCCAGTTGGTGCCCTCGCGGCAGGGGGTGCACTTGCCACACGACTCGTGGCGGTAGAAGCGCGCCACCTTCAGCGCCACGTCCACGATCGGCGTCGTGTCGTCCACCACGATGATCGCGCCCGAGCCCAGCATCGAGCCCGCGCGCGCCATCGAGTCGAAGTCGTAGGGGGTGTCCAGGTCGTCCGCCGTCAGCACCGGCGCCGAGGAGCCGCCCGGGAACCAGCACTTGACCTCGCGCCCCTCGCCCGGGCCCCCCGCGAGGCCGTAGATGATCTCCCGCGACGGCGTGCCCAGCTCGATCTCGTAGTTGCCCGGCCGTCGCACGTGCCCCGAGATCGACACCAGCTTGGTGCCCGTCGAGGTCTCCGTGCCCAGGTGCGCGTACTCCTCGCCCCCCATGCGCACAATCGCCGGCACCGTCGCCAGCGTCTCCACGTTGTTGATCAGCGTCGGGCCCTGGTAGAGGCCCTGGATCGCCGGGAACGGCGGCTTCAACCGCGGGTTGCCCCGCTTGCCCTCCAGCGAGTCCAACAGGCCCGTCTCCTCGCCACAGATGTACGCGCCCGCGCCCCTGTGCAACACCAGCGACAGCGAGTGGCTCGAGCCCAGCACGCGCTCTCCTATGTAGCCCGCCTCGCGCGCTTCGCGCAGCGCGCCCTCCAGCACTTCGGCCTGCCACACGTACTCGCCCCGGATGTATATGAACGCGCGCCCCACACCCGCCGCGTAGGAGGCGATCACGATGCCCTCGATCAGCATGTGCGGGCTCTTCTGCATCAGTTCCCGGTCCTTGAACGTGCCCGGCTCCGACTCGTCCGCGTTGCACACCAGGTACTTCTCGATCGGACCCTTCGGCAGGAAGGAGATCTTCTTGCCCATCTGAAAGCCCGCGCCCCCGCGGCCGCGCAGCACCGACGCTTCGATCTGCCCCAGCACCCCCTCCGGCTCCATCTCCAGCGCCCGCCTCAGCGACTCATAGCCCCCGCGCCGCTCGTACACCTCGCGCGTGCTCAGGCCCGGCTCGTCGATGTCCGCCAGCAGCAGCCGCCCGCCCGCGGGCCCCGCGGGTCCGGGGGGTCCGGGGGCGGCGGGAGTGCCGGGGGTGCCGGGGTCGCCCGCGCTCATCGCTCCTCCTGGATCGCGTGCTCCGGGAACTCGCGCGAGTTGGCCCGCGGGTCCGCCACCAAGCGGCGCGCCAGCTGCTTCTCCGGCAGCACCGGCCCTCGCGCGCGCACGTCCTGGAGCAGCCGCCCCACGTCCTCCAGCTCCAGCGGGCCCACGTACACGCCGCCCACCGACGCCATCGGCGCGATGTCACACGCGCCCAGGCACTCGAACGCGCGCACGTTGAATTCCGGGTCCTCGCCCGCCGCCTCGCGCACCGCCTCGTACAGCGCATCCGCGCCCCGCAGCGAGCAGGAGATGTTGGTGCACACGTAGATCGCACACCGCCCCACCGGCTCGCGCTCCAGCATGTCGTAGAAGGTCACCACCGCGTCCAGCTCCGCCGGCGTCACGCGCATCACGCACGCCACCTGCTCGATCGCCTCCGGCGAGCACCAGCCGTGCCTGCGCTGCGCCGCCGCCAGCGCCGGCAGCGCCGCCGAGCGGCGGTCCGGGTAGAGGCTCATCAGCCCCTCGATCTCCTCGCGCAGCTCCGCCGGCACCGCGGTGGTTGCCGGGTCCGGGATCCCCGCCGGCGGCTTGTCGAAGTCCACCGGGCCGCTCGGTCGCGCGCCGTTCATCGGTCGACCCCCCCGAGGATCGGATCCAGCATCGCCAGCGTCGCGATCATGTCCGCGATGTACGAGCCCTCCACCATCGCTGAGAGCGCCTGCAGATTCACGAACGACGGGTCGCGCATGTGCACGCGCGCCGGCTTGGAGGAGCCGTCCGAGCACACGAAACAGCCCAGCTCGCCCCGCGGCGACTCGATCGGGAAGTACACCTCGCCCGGCGGCACCCTGAAGCCCTCCGTCACCAGCTTGAAGTGGTGGATCAGCGCCTCCATCGAGGTCGCCAGCTCGTGGCGCGGCGGCAGCGCCACCTTGCGGTCCGTGGTGATCCACGGGCCCTCCGGCAGGCCGTCCAGCGCCTGTTCGATGATCTTCACCGACTCGTATATCTCCGCCAGCCGCACCGCGAAGCGGTCGTAGTTGTCACCCACCGTGCCCACCGGGATCTTGAAGTCGAAGTCCTCGTAGCTGCAGTACGGGGTCGCCTTGCGCAGGTCCCACGGGTTGCCCGACGCGCGCAACAGCGGGCCCGTCACACCCAGCGCCAGTAGCCGCTCCCCGTCCAGCGCACACACGCCCCGCAGCCGCTGCAACACGATCTCGTTCGCCCGCAGGATCGCCGCGTACTGGTCCGCGCGCTTGGGCATGTCCCTGATGAACTCCCTCACCTTGCGCTCGAAGCCCGCCGGGATGTCCTCGAATACGCCCCCCACCTGGAAGTAGCGCGTGTGCATGCGCTGGCCCGACGACATCTCGAAGATGTCCAGGATCCGTTCGCGCTCGCGCAACGTGTACAGGAACGGCGAGCTCGCCCCCAAATCCAGCGCCGAGGTGCCCAGCCAGATGAGGTGCGACGCGATCCTGTTCAGCTCGAGGTGGATCACCCGCAGGTACTGCCCCCGCTTCGGCACCTCCACCTCCGCGATCGCCTCCACCGCGCCACAGTACGCCATCGCGTTGAAGTAGTACGACAGGTAGTCCATCCGCTCCACCACCGGGATGACCTTCCAGTACGACTTGTCCTCCGCCGTCTTCTCGATGCCCGTGTGCACGTACCCGATGATCGGCTTCAACCCCCTCACCACCTCGCCCTGCAGCGTCACCATCAGCCGCAACACCCCGTGCGTCGCCGGGTGGTGCGGCCCGAAGTTCAGCGTCAACAGCTCCTGGCTCGTCTCGCCCGCCCCGCTCCGCCCCGACAGCTGTCGCTCGATCGGCTCCAGCGCGATGCTCTCCTCCCCGCGCCGGTACTCCGAGAGGCCCGGCTCGCCGCCGCGCCTGTCGGTCGCGCCCTCGCCGGCCCCGCGCTCGCCGGCCCCGCGCTCGCCGATGCCGCTCTGGTCGGTCGCGCTGCTCACTGTCCGCTCGCCTGTCGCTCGTTGAAGGTGAAGTGCACCGGTTCTCCGCCCATGGGGAAGTCGCGCCGCTGGG
>WQXW01000241.1 GCA_009781575.1 Solirubrobacterales bacterium | reverse complement strand
GCGATCTTGGTGGCCGAGAAGTAGGGGTCCAGCACGAGCCCCGTGCGCGCGCGGATCAGCTGCTCGTGCCCCGCCGCGCGCAGCTCCTGGCAGCGTCCCGCGGTGCGCCGGTCCTGCCACACGATCGCCCGCGCGAGCGGCTCGCCGCTGTGGCGATCCCACGCGCACACCGTCTCGCGCTGGTTGGTGATGCCCACCGCGACGAGCGCGCCGGGCGCCACGCCGGCCTCACCGAGCGCCCGCCCCGTGACCGAAGCGGTCGACTCCCAGATCTCGTGCGGGTCGTGCTCGACCCACCCGGGCCGCGGGAAGTGCTGGGCGAGCTCACGGTAGGCCCGCGCCCGCACCTCGCCGGCCTCGTCGAACACGATCGCCCTGGTGCCGGTCGTGCCCTGGTCGATCGCAAGGATCATCGCTCCCGGGCAGGGTAGTGGCCGAGCGCGGCGCGCGAGGGCGGCGCCCCAGCACCGCGCGCACGGTCCCGCCGGCCGATATGGTGCCGCGCGTGGTCGAGGTCGAGGCACACATCACCGGCACCGTGTGGAAGATCGAATGCGCCGTGGGCGACCAGGTCGAGGAGGGCGACACGGTGGCGATCCTCGAGTCGATGAAGATGGAGATGCCGGTGGAGGCCGAAGACGCCGGCACGGTGAGCGAGATCCTCTGCGAGGAGGGTCAGGCGGTCAGCGAGGGCGACGTGCTGATCGTGCTGGACGACTGAGAGGCGCGCGCGCAGCTGACAACTACAGCACCGCACGCCCCCCACAGCTCGAGCCCCGGGCGGGCGCCCGCTCCTGGGGTGGTGCCGGTCGTCGAGGAGCGTCCGTTGCGTCTTTTCGTCGAGGAGCGTCCGTTGCGTCTTTTGTTTTAAGGATTGGTTCCGCGCGGAACGAATCCTCTTTTTGAATCCCCAACGGCGTCTCAGACAGGTGTGTTCGAGGCTGCGCGCCGGCGCAAGGCTCGAGCGGATCCCCCGACACTCCGCTCGCGACCGTCGCCGCCCGTTGCAACCTGAGTCGTCGGGTTCAGGTGCAACCATCTCCGCGAGGCCCCTGGGAGGCCCTCGTGTGGGGCGCCCACGGTTCGCGTTCGGGCGCCCGGCGCGTGTTGTACGTTCGTTTACACGATCGTCTCCGTTTGGTTACAAGGTTACGCAATTTGCGAGGAATTGTTCAGTCATAACCGAAAAGAGAGAAAGGTATGACGATGACCAGCTCGGCCAGGGAGGTCGAAGGCACAGCAGCGCGCCTCGGGGCTGGCGGCCAGGATCGCGTCGGCCCCGGGGAGGCGGCGACGCGGGTGGATATGCACTGTCACTCGAGTGCCTCACAGGTGTCGAGGCTCGGGGTGCAGCGCTCGCTTGGACTGCCCGAGTGCGCCACACCGCCGGAGGAGGTCCATGCGCTGGCCAAGCGCCGGGGGATGGACTTCGTGACGATCACCGACCACGACACGATCGACGGCGTGCTGTCGATCGCCGACCGCCCGGACGTGTTTCTCGCGGAGGAGCTCACCGCGCACTTTCGCGGCGAGCCGCAGGCGGCGCACGTACTTTGCTACGGGATCACGCCTGAGGACCACGAGTGGCTCCAGGCGCACAGCCACGACCTGGAGCTGTGTGGGATGTATCTGTACGAGCGCGAGATCGTGTGCGCGCTGGCCCACCCGTGGTACGCGGTGGGCGCGCCGCTGACCGCCCGTCACCGGCGCCGGCTCGCCGAGCTGTTTCCCGTATGGGAGATCCGCAACGGCTCGCGCGCGCGCGAGCTCAACCGCCCGGCGGCTATGTACGTGGCTACGCGCGACGGCACCGGCATCGGCGGGAGCGACGATCACGCCGGGATTGACATCGGGCGCACCTGGACCGAGGCACCCCCGGCGGCCACGTGGCAGCAGTTCCTCGCGCACCTGCGCGAGGGGCGGGTGAACGCCGGCGGGGCGCAGGGCAGCGCGGCCAAGTGGGCGCACTCGGCGATCGCGCTGGCCGCGCGCGCGCTCGGCTCCGGCGCCGGCCCCAGCCCCGGCCCCGGCCCCGGCCCCGGCCACTGCGCCGCGGACACTCCCGAGCGGCCCGACCCGGCGCGCGTGATGCGCATGATGGAGCGCCTGCTGCGCGAGGCCGACGTGCGCCACGGCACCGCGGCCGCGGACCTCAACCCCGCCGACGCGCGCTGCCTGCTGCGCGCGTGGCTGGCGGCGGTGGAGCTCGAGCACCTCGACGAGCGGGGATTGATCGCCTACATGCAGGACGAGCGCTTCAGCCACTCGGAGCTCTACCGGCGCGCGTCTCGCATACACGAGCGCAAGCTGCGGCTCGCGGTCGAGCGCGTGGTCGGCGCGGTGAGCGGCGGCGGAGAGCTCCACACCGCCGCGCGCGAGGTGTTCGACAGCTGCATCGCCGCGGTGCCCTACGCGCCGTCCACCGCGTTCCTCGCCACCGAGCAGCACAAGCTCGACGGCCGCCGCGAGGACGGCGAGCCGCCGCGGGTGGCGATGATCGCCGACGGCATCGGCGCCACGCACGGGGTGAGCCGCACGATCGAGGAGATCCGCGCACGCGGCGTGCCGGGCTTCGAGGTCGAAGTGGTGGGCACCGATCCACTGGTCGACCGGCGCCTGCCGGCGGTCAGCGAGCTCGACGTGCCGTTCTATCCGGGCCTGCGCATCGGCATCCCGAGCCTCTGCGCCGCGGTGCAGTCGCTCACCGACGGCCGCTTCGACGTGATTCACGTGTGCTCGCCGGGCCCGGCGGGGCTGGCGGGCGTGCTGCTGGCACGCGCGCTGGGGCTGCCGCTGATCGGCTCCTACCACACCGAGCTGACCGCCTACGCGGGGCTGCGCTCGCAGAGCGAGCAGATCACCGCCGCCATGCGCACCGTGGTGGGCGCGTTCTACAGCGCTTGCGAGCTGGTGCTGTCCCCCTCCCCCGCCTCCGACCGCGCACTGGCCGACGCCGGGATCGCCGGCGAGCAGGTGCTGCGCTGGGACAGGGGCGTGGACATCGAGCGCTTCCAACCCGCGCCCGCGCGCGAGCGCGAGCGCTCGGGCTCGGACCGGCGCATCAACGTGCTCTACTCCGGCCGGGTGACCCGCGAGAAGGGCGTGCACCTCATGGCGGAGGCGTTCGCGCGCGCCTACCCGCGCGATCGCCGCCTGCACCTGATGATCGCGGGCGGCGGCCCCGAGCAGCAGTGGCTCGTCGAGCGACTCGGCGAGCACGTGACCCCGCTGGGCTGGCTCTCGGGCGCCGAGCTGGCGGGCGCCTACGCGCAGGCCGACGTGTTCCTCTTCCCCAGCACCACCGACACCTTCGGCCAGGTGATCCTCGAGGCGCAGGCCTCCGCGCTGCCGGTGCTGTCGGTCGCACGCGGCGGCCCACTGGCGCTGATCGACGACGGCCGCACCGGCCTGTTGCGCGAGCCCGACGCCACCGCGTTGGCCGACGCGCTGGTGGAGCTGGCCGGCGCACCCGCCCTGCGCCGGCGCCTCGGCACGCTGGCGCGCGCCTCCGTGGGCGAGCGCACGTGGGAGAGCTCGCTCGAGCTGCTCGCCGCGGGCTACCGGCGCGTGCTGGAGCGCGCGCCGGAGCGCGAGGCCGAGCTGGCCGCTTAGCGAGAGCACAGACCACTCAGCCCACTCATCCTGGCGGAGGATGCGCCTGCGTTTTAGCGTGCCACGTCGTGACGTCACAAAACGACGTGCTCGTCAGCGAAGGAGATGACGTAGCGGCGTGGCAGCGCCAGCGAGGAGGACGCCATGGATGAGGCGGCAGTGACCATGGCCGTCGGGCATGTGGGGCTCGCCCTCACTTGCGCCGCCGTC
>WQXW01000240.1 GCA_009781575.1 Solirubrobacterales bacterium | reverse complement strand
GGGATCAGCCGCGAGCAGGTCGACGCGCTGGGGCAGGAGGTGTGGGACAACCTCACGCTGTTGCACCAGCGTCTGAAGAGCAGGATCGCGGCGGCCGAACACGAGGATCACGACCGGGGCACGGGCGAGTACCAGCTGGACCGCACGCAGAGCCCCGAGGTGGCCACCGCGGTGCCGGCGCGCCGCCTGCGCGAGCTGGGCGAGCAGCTGTTGCGCGCGCCGGACGGCTTCACGGTGCACCCCAAGCTGGTGCGCCAGCTGGAGCGCCGTCGCGAGGCGCTGCACTCCCAGCGCGACGGCGAGGCGAGCATCGACTGGGCCCACGCCGAGGCGCTGGCGTTCGCGTCGCTGATCACCGAGGGCACGCCGGTGCGGCTCACCGGCCAGGACACCGAGCGGGGCACCTTCAGCCAGCGCCACATGGTGCTGCACGACGCCAAGACCGGCCAGAGCTTCAGCCCGATCCAGAACCTGCCGGGCGCGCTGGTGCCGCTGGAGCTGCACAACAGCCCCCTCTCGGAGCTGGCGTGCATGGGCTTCGAGTACGGCTACAGCCGCCAGGCGCCGGAGGCGCTCGTGCTGTGGGAGGCCCAGTTCGGCGACTTCGTCAACTCGGCGCAGGTGATCGTGGATCAGTTCATCGCCTCCGGCCTGGCCAAGTGGGGCCAGACGTCCCGTCTCACCCTGCTGCTGCCGCACGGCTACGAGGGATCCGGGCCCGAGCACTCCTCCGCCCGCCTCGAGCGCTTCCTGCAGCTGGCCGCGGAGGGCAACCTGCGCGTGGCCAACCCGACCACGCCGGCCCAGTACTTCCACCTGTTGCGCCGCCAGGCGCGCGTGGTCAAGCAGCGCCCGCTGATAGTGATGACCCCCAAGTCGCTGTTGCGCCTCCCCCAGGCGACCAGCACGCTGGCGGACCTCGCGGAGGAGAGCCGCTTCCAGCCGGTGCTGGCCGAGCCGGGCGTGCGGGACGAGCGGATCACCCGCCTGGTGCTGTGCACCGGCAAGATCTACTACGACCTCGTGGGCCACCGCGAGCGCGAGCACAACGAGGCGGTGGCGGTGGGGCGCATCGAGCTGCTGTACCCCTTCCCCGAGAGCCAGGTGGTGGCGCTGATCGCGCGCTACCCCAACCTGGAGGAGATCGTGTGGGTGCAGGAGGAGCCGCGCAACATGGGCGCGCGCGCCCACATGTTCCCGCGGCTCATGCAGATCATGCCGCCGCGCATGCGCTTCGGATACATCGGCCGCCCCGAGCGCGCCAGCCCCGGCGAGGGCTACCCGGCGGCGCACGCGGGCGAGCAGGACCGCATCACCCGCACCGCGATCGACCTCGCGATCCCGATCTCCCAGTACCCCCGCAAGACCCCGGGCCAGCGGTAGGCGCCGGTCGAGCGGAGGCCGGCTCGCGCCCGGCCCGCGTCGGGAGCGCGCTCCGCGACCGCGCCAGACGGGCGGGCGGGCGGATCCCCCGCGTCCGGATCGCGTTCAGCGACCGCGCCAGACGGGCGGGCGCTTCTCGGCGAACGCGATCGCGCCCTCGCGAGCGTCGTCGGAGGCGAAGACCGCCTCGGCGATCTCGCCCTGGCGCTGCCACATCTCGGCGGTGGGCCAGTCGAACTGCTCCTGGAGGATGCGCTTTGAGGCGGTGAGCGCCAGCGGCGCGTTGGGGGTGATCTCGCGCGCCAGCTCCAGCGCGACGTCGAGCGCGCTGCCGGGCGGAGCGAGCCGGTTGACGATCCCCAGCGCGTGCGCGCGCTCGGCGGGGATCGGCTCGCCGGTGAGCGCCAGCTCCATCGCCACGTGATAGGGCATGCGCCGGGGCAGCCGCAGCAGCGCGCCGCCGGCGGCCACGAGCGAGCGCTTCACCTCGGGGATGCCGAGCTTGGCGCCGCGCGAGGCGACGATCAGATCGCACGCCAGCGCGACCTCCAGGCCGCCGGCCACCGCGAACCCCTCGATCGCGGCGATCAGGGGCTTGGCGGGGCCGCGCGTCACGATGCCGGCGAAGCCCCGGCCGTCCACCCACGGCCGCTCGCCGGCGGCGAACGCCTTGAGGTCCATCCCGGCACAGAACCCCTTGCCGGCGCCGTGGAGCACCCCGATCGCGCACCGCTCGCTGGCGTCGAGCAGCTCGAGCGCGTCGGCCAGCCCCTGCGCGAGCGCCATGTTGACCGCGTTGCGCGAGTCGGGACGGTTGAGCGTGATGAGCAGCACCTCGCCGCGCTCCTCGGTCAGCACCGCCGCCGGCTGCGATGCGACACCGGGCCCGGCGCTCTCTCCCGCGTGCACGCTCATCGAGCCCCCAGCCTACCGGGGCCGCGATCGCCCCGCCGCCTCGCCGGGGGGAGCGGCGTTGCGCCGGCGCGCTGTCCCGAACACACCTGTCGGAGGCGCCGTTGGGGGATTCAAAAAGAGGATTCGTTCCGCGCGGAACCAATCCTAAAAACAAAACACGCAACGGACGGAGCTCGACCGGCACCGCCGGAGCGAGTGACCGCCCCGCCGATCAGTCCCGCTCGGCGGGGCGCTGCTCGCTCGGTGAGCGCTCGTCCTCGCCGCCCTCGATCGCGGCGCGGAACTCCCGCACCCCGCGGCCCAGCGCCCGCGCGAGCTCCGGCAGGCGCTTGGGGCCGAGCACGATCAGCGCGACCGCCGCGATGAAGAGCAGATGAACCGGGCTGTCGATGAACATGGCCGGTCACTCAGCGTAGCGCCGGAGCGGCTCGCGCGGGCGCGATCGCGCGAGGCGCAATGCCAGCCGACCGGCCGCCTACGCTCCAGCTGCAAGTGGCCACGCCAGACGCCTCCGCCGCGCCGGCACTGCCGGGACGCCCCTATCCGCCGCCGGCCGGCCGGGAGGCGACGTGGCCGGCGCAGCTGACCGTGCTGGGCGCGATCGCGCTGCAGGTGGCGCTGCCGGATCGGCTCGAGGTGGGTCCGCACTGGCTGGTCCCCTCCCTGGAGGGGCTGCTGCTGCTGGGTCTCGCGCTGGCCACGCCACGCCAGCTGGAGCACGAGCACACGCACCGACGGGTGGTGGCGCTCGGTCTCATCGCGCTGGTGAGCGCCGCCAACATCTACTCGCTGGGCGCGCTGGCGCACTTCCTGCTCCACCACAACATCACCAACGGTCGGGAGCTGATCGGCGCGGGAGTGCTGATCTGGCTCACCAACGTGCTGATCTTCGCGCTCTGGTACTGGGAGCTCGACCGCGGCGGCCCCGGGCGGCGCGCGGCGGGCCACGACGGCCCACCCGACTTCCTGTTCCCCCAGCTCAACGACGACCGCATCCAGCCCAGCGGCTGGCGGCCGGCCTTCATCGACTACCTCTACCTGGCGTTGACCAACGCGGCGGCCTTCTCACCCACGGACACACTGCCGCTGTCGCCGGCGGGCAAGAGCGTGATGGGCCTGCAGAGCCTCGTGTCGCTCGTGACGCTGGGGCTGATCATCTCGCGCGCGGTCAACATCCTCGCCTGAGCCCCGCCCCGCCCGGCCCGGCCCCGCCCGGCCCCGCGGCGCGTCGGGCGACCGCGGGCGCGGACCCCTACGCGGCGGGCAGCACGCGCGGCTCGAGCAGGCTCACCCGCGCGAGCAGGTGTTGGATCTCGTCGTCGGCGCGCAACTCGAGCGCGCGTTCGCAGGCGGCGATGCACTCGCCGATGCGGTCGGAGCGCGCGAGCGCGTGCGCGTAGCGCGACCACGCCTCCGGCGAGTCGGGGTGCGCGCGGGTGGCCTGCTCGCAGGCGGAGAGCTCGCCGCCGCGATCGCCGGCCAGGGCGCGCGCGAGCGCGAGGTCGAGCATCGCCTCGAGCGAGGGGCCCAGGGTGTAGGCGCGCTCGAG
>WQXW01000239.1 GCA_009781575.1 Solirubrobacterales bacterium | reverse complement strand
GATCGTGCCCGCCAGCCGCTCCGCCGGGACGCCCTGGCGCTCCGCGGCCACCACGAAGAAGGCCAGCATGATCGCGGCGGGCGCGTTGATCGTCATCGACACGCTCACCTCGCCGAGGTCGATCCCCTCGAACAGCGTCGCCATGTCCTCCACGGTGTCCACCGCCACCCCCTCGCGCCCCACCTCGCCCAGCGCGCGCGCGTGGTCGGAGTCGTAGCCCATCAGGCTCGGCATGTCGAACGCGGTGGAGAGCCCCGTCTGCCCGTGCTCCAGCAGGTAGCGGAAGCGCGCGTTGGTCTCCTCGCTCGTGCCAAAGCCCGCGAACTGGCGCATCGTCCACAGCCGCCCGCGGTACATCGACCCGTACACCCCGCGCGTGAACGGATACTCTCCCGGCCGGCCGATCGGATCCCGCGCCCCGCCAACGCCGGCCGGCAGATCCTCGTGCGTGTAGATCTCCTTCAGCGGCTCGCCCGACAGCGTGGCCCACTGCCCGTCCTGCTCATTGCCCTCCGGCCGCGAGCCCGCGGCGCCCGGCGAGCCCGCGGCGCTCGGGGAGCCCGCGGCGCTCGGGGAGCCCGCGGCGCCCGGGGAGCCCGCGGCGCTCGGGGAGCCCGCGGCGCCCGGGGAGCCCGCGGCGCTCGGGGAGCCCGCGGCGCCTGGCGAGCCTGGCGAGCCGGACGAGCCGGACGAGCCGGGCAGCGATTGCGGCGGCGAGGGGGATGGCGAGGGGTGCGGCGGGCTCACCGGCATATCGCCCCGGATCATAGGCGCGCGGGGATCGCGGGCCCGCGGGCCGCCGCGACGGGCCTCGCGATCGCGGGCGCGCTGGCGCTCGGCGCGTGCGGCTCCTCGGGGGGGACGGGCTCCCCCGCGGCGGGGGCCGCGTCGGCGGGTGTCGCTCTGCCCCCGCCCCTCGCGCACCCCACGCAGGTGACGCTGATCCTCGACTTCACCCCCAACGCGGTGCACGCGGGCATCTACCGCGCGCTCGCCGAGGGGTGGTACCGGCGCGAGAACATCGAGCTGCAGGTGATCGAGCCCTCCGAAACGTCCGACACGCTGCGGCTGATCGACGCGGGGCGCGCCGACTTCGGGCTGGCCGACGGCAGCGACGTGGCCGCGGAGATCGCCCACGGCGGCGACGGCGAGGCGGTGATGGCGATCGCGCAGCAGCCGCTGGGGGGGCTGATCGCGCGCGCGTCGGAGCACCTGCGCTCGCCGGCGGCGCTGCAGGGCGGGACCGTGGGGATCACCGGCGTGCCGTCGGACAGCGCGGTGCTGGACACCGAGGTGCGCGCGGCGGGCGGCGACCCGGCGAAGGTGCGCGTGGTGAACGTGGGCTTCAACGGCGCGCAGGCGCTGCGGGGCGGCCAGATCGACGCGTTCACCGGCTTCTGGCCGGCGGACGGCGTGCAGCTGCAGGTGAGCGGCGAGGGGATCACGACGTTCAAGCTGAACGACTGGGGCGGCCCGCCGTACCCGGGCCTGGTGGCGTTCACCACGCGCCATCTGATCACGGCCCAGCCGGCGCTGGTGCGCGACTTCGTGGCGGCCACGGTGCGGGGCTACGAAGCGACGCTGCGCGATCCGGGCGCGAGCCTCGAGGACCTGGAGCGCGCCAATCGGGGCCTGGAACCGCGCTTCACGGCGGCGTCGCTGCAGGCCTACCTGCCGCTGTTCGACGCGGGCGGGCGCGTGCCGTTCGGCACGTTGCAGCCCGCCCACATCGCGGCGCTGTCGCGCTGGATGGTGGCCCATCGCTTGATCGGCGCGCCGGTGGCACCGGCGCGGTACGGCACCAACGCGTTCCTGCCGCACGGGCGGTAGGGGACCGGCCCCATGGGCGGTTGCCGGCCCCGGTGGGGACTTCAAGGCGCCGAGGCGGTCCCCGCCGCCGAAGCGGTTTTCCTCGGCGGGCTGCGACGTCCGACCTGACGGGTGGCCGCGCGTCCCGTCAGGCCTTGCGCCGGCACGCGCGGTCTCGAACACAGCTGTCTAAGGCGCCGTTGGGGGATTCAAAAAAAGGATTCGTTCCGCGCGGAACCAATCCAAAAAACAAAACACGCAACGGACGGTGCTCGAACACCCGCCCCCTCCACCCCTGCCGGGCGAGCAGGTCGTACCGGTGGCGTCCGAGCCTGCCGGCATCGATTTTCCGAGTTAGCGGCTATGATTCTCCGAGTTGCCGGCGATGGTGGAGAGTTCCCGGAGCCCTGCCCTCGTGCCCAGGAGGATCGCCTCCACCATCGTCGAGGCGATGGCGGAGGCGCGCGTGGTCGCGCTGCTCGGCCCGAGACAGGCGGGCAAGAGCACCCTTGCGTGGATGCTCGCCGCGGGGCCCCTGCCTGCCGAGTACATCACGCTCGACGATGAGCGCGCGCGTGCGCTTGCGGCGGAGGATCCTCAGGGGTTCATCGACGGCTTTGGGCGCAGGACCGTGATCGATGAGATCCAGCGTGTGCCCGAGCTGTTGCTGGCGATCAAGGCCCGCGTGGACCGCGACTGGTCGCCCGGCCAGTTTCTGATCACCGGGTCAGCCAACCTGCGCCGCCTCCCGACCGTCGCAGACGCTCTACCGGGACGCGTCGACTACCTCACGATGTGGCCCTTCACGCAGGGGGAGATCGCGGAGGAGGGTGACGGCTTCCTCGACCGCCTCTTTGCGGGAGAGCTGCCCACGTCGCGCGCCACGCCGGCGGGGCGTGGCGAGTATGCGGAGATCATGCTGGCCGGGGGCTATCCGGAGGCGTACCGGCGCTCCCCGTCCGCGCGCAGGCGCTTCTTCGAGAGCTATGTCGACTCGATCATCGATCGGGATATCCCGGAGACCTCGCGCGTTCACGACCCCGCCTCGCTCGGCTCCCTGCTGCGGCTGCTCGCCGCCAGGTCCGGGTCGCTTGTGCGCTATGACGCGCTCGCGCGTGAGAGCGGGCTCGATGGCAAGACCGTCAAGTCCCACATCGCGGTGCTGGAGCGACTGTTCCTCGTGCGCGTCAGGCGGCCCTGGCATGTCAATCTCTCCCCGCGGCAGGTGAAGACGCCCAAGCTCTACCTCACCGACCCCGGGATGCTCGCGGCGCTCCTCGGCGCCAACACACGCCGTGTGTCCCGGGACGACGCCTTTGCGGGCGCGATCTTCGAGACCTTCGTCGCCACAGAGCTGGAGCGGCAGGTCTCGTTCGCGCGCGATCCACTGAGCCTCTGGCATTTCCGCCAGGAAGAGCGAGAGGTCGACGTGATCGCCGAGCGAGCCTCGGGCGAGATCGTGGGCATCGAGGTGAAGGCCGGCTCGACGGTCCGGCCCCGCGATTTCAAGGGCCTCGCTCACCTGCGCGATCGCATCGGAGCCCGGCTGCTCGCCGGCGTGGTGCTCTACGCCGGCGAGCAGGCGCTCCCGTTCGGCGAGCGCCTCTGGGCGCTCCCGCTCAACTCGCTCTGGACAAGTGGCCCTGAGTGAGACCATGAGCTCGGTGGGGAACACCCACGCCCTGGGGCGCGAGCTGGGGGCGCTGGTGGGCGCGGAGCACGTGCAGGTGCCGGTGGGGGAGGGCTCGCCGTACAACCGCGACGCCACGGGCGAGTGGCGCGGCCTGCGGGGGCGCGCGGACGCGGTGGTGCGGCCGCGCGACCCCGCGGAGGTGGCGGCGGTCGTGGGCTGGTGCTATCGCCACGGGGTGGCGCTGATCCCGCGCGGCGGGGGCACCGGCGTGGCGGGCGGGGCGACGCCGGTGGACGGCGGCGTGGTGTGCTCGCTGGAGCGGCTGCGCCGCGTGCGCGAGCTCGAGCCGGCGCTGTGGCGCATGCACGTGGAGGCCGGCCTGCGGACATCCGAGGTGCAGCGTCTGGCGCG
>WQXW01000238.1 GCA_009781575.1 Solirubrobacterales bacterium | reverse complement strand
GGCGCCGCGATCCAGGCCGGCGTGCTGGCCGGCGACGTCAAGGACGTGCTGCTGCTGGATGTCACTCCCCTCACGCTCGGCATCGAGACCAAGGGCGGCGTGATGACCAAGCTGATCGAGCGCAACACCACGATCCCCACGCGCAAGAGCGAGGTGTTCTCCACCGCCGAGGACAACCAGCCCTCGGTGGAGATCCACGTGCTGCAGGGCGAGCGCGAGATGGCCACCTACAACAAGTCGCTGGGCAAGTTCCAGCTGACCGGCATCCCGCCCGCGCCGCGCGGCATCCCCCAGATCGAGGTCGCGTTCGACATCGACGCCAACGGGATCCTCAACGTGTCGGCCAAGGACCTCGGCACCTCCAAGGAGCAGAAGATCGAGATCAAGTCCGGCTCGGGGCTCTCCGAGGATGAGATCAAGCGCATGGTCTCCGACGCCGAGTCGCACGCCGAGGACGACCGCCGCGCGCGGGAGCTGGCGGAGGCGCGCAACAACGCCGAGAACGCCGCCTACCAGGCCGAGCGCCAGCTGGCCGATCTCGGTGACGAGGTCGACGCCGACAGCCGCTCGCGCATCGAGCAGGCGATCAAGGATGTGCGCGAGTCGCTCACCTCCGAGGACGCCGCCGCGATCAACGCCAAGGGCGAGGCGCTCCAGACCGCCTTCCACGCGGTCTCCGAGGCGATGTACCAGCGCGCCCAGCAGCAGGCCGCGGCCTCCGCCGACGGCACCTCCGCCAACGGGGGCGCCGGCGACGGCGACGCCGAGGCCGAGGAGGACGTGGTGGATGCCGAGGTCGTCGATGAGCCCAAGGGCTGATCGCGATGACCGCGGAGACCCCGAACGCCACTGAGGAGTGGGGCCGGCCCGAGGGCGCCACGCCGGCCGAGCAGGACGCCACGCTCGCATCCCCGCCCCCCGACGCCCCCGGCGCCCCCGGCGCCCCGGGCGCCCCGGGCGCGGCGGGCGGCGGCGCGCGCGCCGAGGCGCACCGGGCCGAGGCGCACGAGCAGGAGAAGGCGCCGGATGACGCGGCGTTGCGTGGCGACGTCGACGAACTGGTGTCGGTGGCGGCGCAGCGCGACGAGTATCTGGCGCTGGCCCAGCGCACGCAGGCCGACTTCGAGAACTACCGCAAGCGCGTGGCGCGCGAGCTGGCGGGCGCCAAGGCGCGCGGCGCCGCGCACCTCGCGCGCGAGCTGTTGCCCGCGTTGGACAGCCTCGCGCGCGCGCTGGAGGGCGCGCAGGAGGACGACCCGCTGTTGGACGGCGTGCGGCTCGTGCGCAACGAGCTCACCGCCGCGCTGGCGCGGGTGGGGATCGAGTCGTTTGCGCCGCTGGGCGAGGTCTTCGACCCCAGCCGCCACGAGGCGATGGCCCAGCGCCCCCAGGAGGGCGCGCCGAGTGGCACGATCGTCGAGGTCTACCAGGCGGGGTACGCCTGCGACGGCGAGATCATCCGGCCGGCGCGGGTCGTGGTGGCCCAATAAGGAGGGCACAACAGCATGGCATCGCGGCCCGATTACTACGCCACGCTCGGAGTCGAGCGCGGCGCGTCGGCGGATGAGATCAAGAAGGCCTACCGCAAGCTGGCGCGCCGGCACCACCCCGACCGCAACCCGGGCGACGAGAAGGCGGAAGCGCGTTTCAAGGAGGTCTCGCAGGCCTACGACGTGCTGAGCGACCCCGAGAAGCGCAAGCAGTACGACAGCGGCACGGGGCCCTTCGCCTCGGCCGGCCAGGGCGGCTTCGGCGGCTTTGGCGGCTTCGACTTCGAGGGCGCCGGGATGGGCGACATCCTCTCCAACCTCTTCGGCGCGCGCGGGCGCCGGGGCGCCGCGCGCGCGCGGGCCGAGCGCGGGCGCGATCTGGAGACCGAGGTGGGCATCTCCTTCGATCAGTCGGTGTCGGGCGGGCAGGTGTCGCTGTCGGTGCCCATGGCCTCCACCTGCCCCACCTGCCACGGCACCGGCGCGCGCCCCGGCACCACGCCCAAGGTGTGCCCCCGCTGCGAGGGGCGCGGCATCGAGACCGAGGGTCAGGGCATGTTCTCGATCTCACAGCCCTGCTCGCTGTGCGGCGGCTCCGGCACGGTGATCGAGGATCCCTGCCCCACCTGTCACGGCACCGGCGCGGTGAGGACGATGAAGCGCTATCGCGTCAACATCCCCGCCGGTGTGCGCGAGGGCAGCCGCATCCGGCTGCCCGGCAAGGGCGAGCCCGGCGCCAACGGCGGCCCGCCCGGCGACCTCTACGTGGTGACCCACGTCGCGCCCTCGCCGGTGTTCGCGCGCAAGGGCGAGAGCCTGGAGGTGGAGGTGCCGCTCACGATCCCCGAGGCGCTGCGCGGCGCCGAGGTCGAGGTGCCCACGCTGTCGGGGTCCAAGCGGCTGCGCGTGCGCCCCGGCACGCCCCACGGCACGGTCCAGCGGCTGCGCGGCGAGGGGCCGCCCAAACTGCGCGGCGAGGGCCGCGGCGACATCCGCTACCGCTTCGTGATCGAGGTGCCCCAGGAGCTGAGCGACGAGCAGCGCGCGGCGGTGGACGCGCTGGGCAAGGTGATGAACGGCAATCCCCGCACGCGGCTGTTCGCCGCGGCACGCGGCGCGGGCGCGACGGGCGCGCGCGGCGGCGGTGCTGGCGGCGGCGGTGCTGGCGGCGGCGGTGCTGGCGGCGGCGCGACGGGCGCGCGCGGCGGCGCGGGCGCGGGCGCGCGGGGAGGCTGAGGTGAGCGATCGCCGGAGAGCACGCCGCGGGGAGGTCCACGAAGCGCTGGTGCCGAAGGGCGCGCGGGTGGAGGGCGCGGTCACGCGCATCCAGGTGGCCTCGGACCGTGGGGTGTTCATGATCTCGGTGGCGGCGGAGCTGGCGGACATGCACCCGCAGACGCTGCGCACCTACGAGGCGCGCGGGCTGATCACGCCGAAGCGCTCGCCCAAGGGCACGCGGCTGTACTCCCAGCAGGACGTGGATCGTCTGAGGCGGATCCAGGAGATGACCGCCGAGCTCGGCCTGAACCTCGCCGGCGTGGAGCGGGTGCTGGCGCTGGAGGGCCGGATCGAGGAGCTGGGGCGGCGCATCGAGGAGCTGGAGGTGGAGGCGGTGCGCGCGGAGGTGAGGCTGGCGCAGGAGCTGGAGGAGGTGCGGCGCTCCTTCAGGGCGGAGCTGGTCCCCTACGGCGGCGGCCGCGAGCTGGTGCGCGCCTCGGACGCGCGCTCGCCCTTCCAGTTCGTGATCAAGAGGAGGGGTTCGGATGCAACCTGATCGATTCACGTTCAAGTCGCAGGAGGCGCTGGCGGGTGCGGCGCGTCTGGCCCAGGAGCGGCGCAACCCGCAGGTGACACCCGCGCATCTGCTGGCCGCGCTCACCGCGCCGGGCGGCGAGGCGGGGGCCGGGGAGGGCGGGGAGGGCGGTGTGGTGGCGCCGGTGCTGGGCAAGATCGGCGCGTCGCTGGGGGAGGTGCGCGCGCGCGTGGAGCGCGCGCTGGAGCAGCTGCCGACGCTCTCCTCCGGCGCCGGCGAGGACGCAACCACGCAGCCCTCCAGCGAGCTGACCGCGGTGCTGCGCGCGGCGGAGCGCGAGGCGGGGAAGCTGTCGGACCAGTACGTCTCGACCGAGCATCTCCTGCTGGCGCTGACCGAGGAGAAGAGCGCCGCGGGCGAGGCGCTGCGCGGGACGGGCGCCACCCACGAGGCGGTGCTGGCGGCGCTGGCGGAGGTGCGCGGCCCCCACCACGTGACCGACCAGAACCCCGAGGAGAAGTACCAGGCGCTGGAACGGTTCGGGCGCGATCTCACGCGCGCGGCGGAGCAGGGCGAGCTGGACCCGGTGATCGGCCGCGACGAGGAGATCCGCCGCGTGATCC
>WQXW01000237.1 GCA_009781575.1 Solirubrobacterales bacterium | reverse complement strand
GCGTTCGACGCGGTCGCGCTCGGCGCCGTGGCGGCGCTGGCGGCGATCCTCAACACGTGGAGCCTCGACCAGAACGGTTTCGCCAACACCTTCTACTCGGCCGGCGTGAAGTCGATGCTGCTGTCGTGGCACAACTTCTTCTACGTGTCGGCCGACCCCGGTGGGCTGATCTCGATGGACAAGCCGCCGGTCGGCCTGTGGCTGCAGGCCGCGAGCGCGAAGGTGTTCGGCTTCGACCACCTCAGCCTGCTGTTGCCGGAGGCGATCCTCGGCGTGCTCACGGTGGTGGTGCTGTATCTCGTGATGGTGCGGCCCTTCGGGCGCTTCGCCGCGCTCACCGCTGCGGTGGCGCTCGCGGTGTTCCCCTCCTTCGTGGCGGTGTCGCGCGACAACAACGTGGACACGCCGCTGATCTTCCTGATGCTGCTCGCCTGCGCGGCGGTGCTGCGCGCGATCAGGACCGGGCGCCTGGCGCCGTTGCTTTTGTGCGGCCTGCTGGTGGGGCTGGCGTTCAACACCAAGACGTTGGCCGCCTTTCTGGTGGTGCCGGGGATCGCGCTGGCCTATGTGGTGTGCGCCCCCGGCTCGTGGCGCCAGCGCTTCACAAAGCTCGCGCTCGCCGGGCTGCTGGCCGCGGTGGTGTCGGTGGCGTGGCTGGCGATCGTCGATCTCACCCCCGCGTCGCAGCGCCCCTACGTGGGGAGCTCGACCGACAACTCGGAGTTCGGGCTCACCTTCGCCTACAACGGCTTCGGGCGCGCGCTCGGCCAGGAAGGCGGTCCCGGCCGGATCCACGAACGGCTCGGCGCGATCGTGCCGCTGCCACCGCCGCGACACCGCCGCCGGCCCCACCCGCTCACGCGCAGGGAACGCGAACTGCGCAGCCCCTTCCTCCCCGACGGGCGCGCCAAGTATGTGGCGGCCTTCCCCGGCAACCCCAGCCCGCTGCGCCTCTGGGGCAAGCCGCTGGGCGGGCAGGCCGGCTGGATCGTGCCGTTCGCGCTCTTCTCCTGCCTGGCGGTGGCGCTCGCGATCTGGCGCCGGCGCGGGCAGGGCGATCCCTCCTCCAACGGCGCCACGCCGCCGAGCGCCGGCGCCGGCGGCAACGCCGCCGCCAACGCCAACGAGCGCCTGGCCGCGCTGATCGTGCTGGGCGGCTGGTTTTTGGTGGAGGCCGCCTTCCTCAGCTTTGCGAAAGGGATCGTGCACCCCTACTACACCTCCGCGATGGCACCCGGGGCGGCCGCGATGATGGGCGCCGGCGCGGGCGCGTTCGTGGAGTTCGGGCGGAGGCGCGAATGGCCGGTGCTGCTGGCGCCGCTGGCGATCGCCGCCACCGTGGCAGCACAGCTGGTGCTGCTCGCCCACAACCACCACTACCTGCACGCGTGGGTGCCGGTGATGATCGCCGCCAGCGCGGTGGGCGCGCTGGCGCTGCTGGCCGCGCGCCGCGTGGCGCTGCCGGCGGTCGCGCTGGCGTGCGGCGCGCTGCTGATCGCGCCCGGCCTCTTCGCCGCCACCACCTGGGAAATCGCGAACGAGGGCACCTTCCCGGCCGCCGGGCCGTACGCCGCCGGGGGCACCGGCGGCTACGGAATCGGCCGGCACAGCACCGGCGTGTACCGCACCCTGGGCGAGTACGTCGAAGCGCACCCGCCGCTCGGCCGTCGCTTCGCGATGTTGACAGTGTCGTCGGTGACCGCGGCGCCGTTCATCCTGATGGGCTTCCACGTGGCGGCGCTGGGCGGCTACAGCAGCAACGACCCCGCCCTCGACGGCCCCAGTCTGGCGCGCCTGGTGGCGCGCGGCGAAGCGCGGTACGTGCTGCTCGGCGGCGCCTACGCCAGCCGCGGCGGCAACGCGGCGACCGCCGCGACGCTGCGCGCGTGCCGCCTGATCCCGGGGCGCGTGTGGAAAGGCGAGCGCACCAACAACAACAGCGACGTGCTGTTCGACTGCGCCGGCCGCGAACGCCAGCTGGCCGCGCAGCCGTAGACGCCACGGTCCGCGGCGGCCGGCCCCCGAGCGGGCCTGGCGGGCCCCGCGGGCCGGGCGAGCGGGGCGGGCCCGCGGGTCGGGCGGGCCGGGCGCTCAGGCGATCGCCAGCTCGCGGCCGAACGCGCGGTTGAAGAGCGCGCGCTCGCGGCTGGCCGCCCAGCGGGGCACCGCGGTCTCGCCGTCGGCGACCAGGTGGAGCGACACCGTGCCGTTGCGCATGCTGAGCTCGGTGGCGCGCACCGCCTGGTCGCGCGAGCGCTCGAGGTCCTCGGCGAGGCGCAGCAGCACCGCGCAGCGGTCGAGCCGTTCGAGATCGCCTTTGGTGAGCAGCGGCGCCAGCGGCCCCGGCTCCGGCATGCCCTTGCGGTGGTAGCGCGTGGCCTGCGCGACGATCGCCAGCTCGCGCGGGGTGAAGCCGGGCAGGCCGGCGTTGAGGATCAGGTACTGCGAGTGCTTGTGGTGGTCGTCGTAGTCGACCGACATGCCGATGTCGTGCAGCGCGCTGGCGGCCCACAGCAGTTCGCGCTCGCGGGGGCTGCCCTTGTGCAGGCCGAGGCGCGCGAGCTCGTCGAACATGCCGAGCGCGAGCGCGGCGACGTGGTCGGTGTGCCGGGGCTCCACCCCGTAGCGCCCCGCGAGGTTGAGCACGCTCGAGCGCCGCACATCCTCGAAGAGGGGCGGCTCGCGGCCGGCGAGCAGCCGCTGGAAGAACACCCCCTCGCGCAGCCCGGCCTCGGTGACCTCAAACCGATCGAAGCCGCCGGCGTCGAGCACCGCGTCCAGCACGATCGCGCCCGCCAGCACCACATCGGCGCGCGCGGGCTTGA
This sequence comes from Solirubrobacterales bacterium, assembly GCA_009781575.1. Lineage (GTDB taxonomy): Bacteria > Actinomycetota > Thermoleophilia > Solirubrobacterales > Solirubrobacteraceae > Palsa-744. The sequence goes on along the minus strand of WQXW01000237.1, from coordinate 1,074 downwards.
TGCCGGGCACCGCCGCGCGCTCGGCGGGCGCCAGCGCGGCCAGGCGCTCGATGATCTCCCCCAGCTCGTGGCGCTCGACGGTGGCGCCCTGCACCCCGCCCACCAGCAGCCCGGCGGCGCGCTGCGCGGCGGTCGCCAGGTTGCGCGCGGTGCCGCCGACCACGACCATGCGCCCCGCGCCGCCCTCCGGCCAGCGCTCGCCGCGCAGCTCGCGCGCGACGTGTGCGCGCAGCCGCGCCATCTGCTCCTCCTGCGCGGGCTCCCTGCCGGGGAGGAAGCTCTCGGTCATCCTCACGGTGCCGAGCGGCCAGGAGCCGCAGTGGCGCGCGCGCCGCTCGCGCACGCGCACGATCTGCATCGATCCGCCGCCCAGATCGACCACGCAGCCGTCGCCCAGCGTTGTCGAGTTGACCGCCGCGAGGTACCCGCAGCGCGCCTCCTCCTCGCGGCTCAACACCCTGACGGCCAACCCGCTCTGCTCGCGCGCGCGGCGCAGGAACGCGGGCGCGTTCTCGGCGTCGCGGATCGCGCTGGTGCCCACCGCGTCGATCTGCTCCGGCGCGAGCGCGGAGGCGCGACAGAAGTGCGCGAACACGTCCAGCGCGGCCAGCGCCCGCGCCATCGGCCGCTCGCCGAGCCGCCCGCTGGCGGCCAGCCCCTCGCCGATGCGCACCGGCTGGTAGATCTCATCCACGCGCTGCCACCGTTCGCCGTTCCAGGCGAACACCACCAGGCGGAACGAGTTCGAGCCGAGGTCGATCACCGCCAGGCGCTCCTGCGCGTTCATGCTTCAGAGCCTATTGACCCGATCAGAGGTCAAAGGCGCGCGGCGGGGGTGGGCCGCCCGGCGCGCCGGGGCGAGTAGCGCGGCTCGGCGCGCCCGGCGAGTCGCCTGGCCCGGCGCGCCCGGCGAGTCGCGTGGCTCGGCGCGCGGCGCGGGGGCGGGCCGCGCGTGGCTCAGCGCGCCGGCTCGGGCCGGGGTCGGGCGGTGCCGGCGGGGGCGCGCGCGCGCAGGCGCATCGCGCGGCGCACGCGCTCGGGCAGGTACCAGTTCCAATCGCCCAGCAGCTTCAT
>WQXW01000236.1 GCA_009781575.1 Solirubrobacterales bacterium | reverse complement strand
GGTTCGAGGCCGAGCTGCTGCGCCGCAGGCGCGACTATCTGATCCTGCGCGTCGATCGCGCCGACCTCTCCAAGAACGTGCTGCGCGGGTTCTCCGCCTTCGACCTGTTTCTCGAGCAGCACCCCGAGTTCACCGAGCGCGTCACCTTCATGGCCCAGCTGATGCCGTCGCGCACCGACGTGCCCCAGTACGCGGAGTACCTCGAGCGCATCGAGGCGCTGGTCGCGGTGGTCAACCACCGCCACGGCACGCCCGACTGGATGCCGATCCAGCTGAAGCTGCGCGACGATCTGGAGGAGGCGATGGCCGCCTACAAGCACTACGACCTGCTGCTGGTCAACGCGATGTTCGACGGCATGAACCTCGTCGCCAAGGAGGGCCCGATCGTGAACGAGCGCGAGGGCGTGTCGATCCTCTCCGAGAACACCGGCGCGCACGAGGAGCTCGGCGAGTACGCGCTGTCGGTCAACCCCTTCGACATCCAGGCGCTGGCCAACTCGATCCACGCCGCCCTGACCATGCCCGCCGCCGAGCGGCGCGCGCGTGCCGAGGGCCTGCAACGGATCGTCACCTCGCGCGACCCCGGCGACTGGATCGACGAGCAGCTGGCCGACATCGGCGCCAAGCGCCGCGCCGCCTGACCGAGCGCCGGGGCCGGGCGCGGGGCCTTGTTATCATCGGCCGCCGCCGCGGCGCGAGCCGCAAAACCCCCGCAAACGTCGACCACCACGCCACAAAGCCCGGATCGTGACCCCGCCCGCCCTCACATACGACCTGATCGTGCTGCTCGACACCCAAGCCGAGGCGCAGGTGCGCGCGCGCGTGCTCGACGAGGTGCGCGCGATGATCGGCGCGGGCGGGGAGGTGGTGCGCCACGACGAGTGGGGCGAGCGCGCGCTGAGCTACCCGATCGAGCGGCGCACGCACGCGGAGTACCACCTCTTCCAGTTCCACGCCGCCACGCCGCGGCTGATCGGCGAGTTGGACCGCGCGTTGCGCATCGCCGACGGCGTGCTGCGCTTCCGCGTGATCAAGCTGAAGCCGGGCACGCCCGCAGCCCCCGAGCACGCCGCCGCGGGAGCCGCGGCCAGGCACACCGACGCCCACGCGCCCTCCGCGCCCTCCGCACCCTCCGCGCCCGCCGGCACCCCCGCCGCGCCCGGCGCACCGGCGCCCGCCGCGCAGGCCGTGGCAGAGCGCGCGTAATAGACTTGGCGCCATGGCCTGGAGCGAGGAGCCGACCCGCTCTTCTGCCGAGGGCGGCGCGCCTCCGCGCAGGACCGAGGTGCTCCGCGCCTCGCCGCCGATGTTCGAGTCCAGGCTGCTGGATGCGCTGTCGCGCGTGCACCCGTCGGTGCCGGTGCTGATCTTCGCGCCGGTGATCGTGGCGATGGAGATCTGGGCGCTGTCGAAGGTCAGCGTGCTCGCCGCGCTGGGCCTGTTCGCGGGCGGCTACATGATGTGGACGCTCTTCGAGTACTGGCTGCACCGCCTGGTGTTCCACTTCGAGCCCGAGCAGGGCGTGGGCGCGCGCATGCACTGGATCATCCACGGCGTGCACCACGACCACCCCAACGACCCCCTGCGCCTGGTGATGCCGCCGGCAGTGAGCGTGCCGATCGCGGCGCTGGTGTTCGTGGCGCTGTATGAGATCTTCGGGCTGCGTTACGCGCCGGGTCTCGCCGCGGGCTTCTACGCGGGCTATCTCATCTACGACATGATCCACTACTACCTGCACCACGTGACGCCGCGGGGCCGGATCGCGCGGGCCCTGTACGAGCGCCACATGCGCCACCACTTCCAGGACGACACCCGGGGCTTCGGGATCAGCGCGCCCTACTGGGACGAGGTGTTCCGCACCTCGCCGCGCGCGCGCCGCGAGCAGGGCGCCGCGCAGTAGCGCCCCGGCGGCTCGCGGGGCTCCGGCAGTGCCGCCAGTCGAGCTCCGTCCGTTTCGTGTTTTGTTTTGAGGATTGGTTCCGCGCGGAACGAATCCTCTTTTTGAATCCCCCAACGGCGCCTCCGACAGGTGTGTTCGAGACAGCGCGGGGCGCAACGCTCGGGCGCCGCGCGGCCACCCCGCGTGTGGCCCACCATCGGTCGAGTGGATCAAACCGATCAAAGTGGCAAGCGGATCGGAGGCCCCCCACACTCCTCGGCGGCGCGGCGAGCCGGGCGATCCGCGCAACGAGCGCGGTGCGGCGCGCGAGCGCGGCGATCGCGCCCGGACCCCGCTCTACACTCGGCAGCGGCCTTCCGCGAGGTGGAGGCGCCGAACGAGAGCGAAAGGAGATCAGAGCCATGGCGGCAACCAACATAAACCGGGTCGTGTTGACCGGAAATCTCACGAGGGACCCCGAGCTGCGGGCGCTGCCGAGCGGCACATCGGTGTGCGACCTGCGCGTGGCGTGCAACACCCGGCGCAAGAACAACCAGACCGGCGAATGGGAGGACAGGCCCAACTACTTCAACGTGAAGGTGTGGGGCGCGCAGGGCGAGAACGCGTCGCGCTTCCTCTCCAAGGGCCGCCCGGTGGCGATCGACGGGCGCCTGGAATGGCGCGAGTGGGAGGCCCAGGACGGCGCCAAGCGCCAGGCGGTCGATATCATTGCGGACTCGGTGCAGTTCCTGGGTTCGCGAGAAGACCCCTCCGGGGGCTTCTCGGGCGGGGGACTCGCGCAGGGCGGCGAGGCGCCGGTCGTCGACGACCGGGACTTCCAGCCCACACCCGTCGCGGGCGGCGGCGCCGGCGACGACGATATTCCGTTCTGATAGAAGCAATCGACACAGCGAGGTCTCGTTCAGTGGCAAAAGCGCGCGGTCGCGGCAAGCCCCCCAGGCGGCGCGACAGAAAGGGCATGACGGGTGGCGGGCGGCGCAAGCCCTGCCAGCACTGCCGCGACAAGGTCGAGCAGGTCGACTACAAGGACGTCGCCTCGCTGCGCCGGTTCATCTCCGAAAAGGGCAAGATCCGCTCGCGGCGCATCACGGGCGCCTGCAGGCGCCACCAGGGGCAGATCGCGCGCGCGGTCAAGCGCGCGCGCGAGCTCGCGCTGCTGCCCTACGTGAACGAGGGCGGGCGCGACGACGGCGGCGGCGGCGGCGGGCGCCGCCACGCCGAGCGGTAGAGACATGCCGGAGGCGATTCTCCTCGAGGACGTCGACACGCTCGGCGAGCAGGGCAGCGTGGTGGACGTGTCCAAGGGCTACCTGCGCAACTACCTGATCCCGCGCCGGCTCGCCCAGCCGGCGACCGCCAAAGCGGTGCACGCGATCCGCCAGCGCCAGGAGGCGGTCGAGCGCGCCGAACGGCACGCGCAGGAACGCGCCCACGACAACGCGGCGCTGCTCAATCGCACGGTGCTCACGATCCCGGCGCAAACCGGGCCCGACGGGCGCCTGTTCGGCTCGGTCACCGCCGCCGACATCGTGGGCGCGATCCGCGACGCGCGCGGCATCAAGCTGGACCGCAACAAGGTCCACCTCCCGGAGCCGATCAAGAACCTCGGCACCTACATGGTCGTGGTGGAGGTCAACGACGGCGTGACCTCCACGGTCAAGACCATGGTGGTCGCGCAGAAGTAGCGCCCCCGCCCGTCCCCGCGCGAACGCGCGCGCCCCGCAGGCATGCCGGCAGGATCAGCCAGCTTCCGCTGCACCTGATGCTCATCCCGGGCGTTATCGCCGTGTTTATCTTCTGCTATGTGCCCATGGGCGGCGTCATCATCGCCTTTCAGCGGTTCATACCGGCCCGGGGCCTGTTTGGCGAGCAGCAGTGGGTGGGCCTGAAAAACTTCCGCACGCTGTTCAAGCTGCCCGGCACGAGCCTGGTGCTGCGCAATACCCTGACCATCGCGTCCATGAAAATCGCCCTGGGCATCCTCGTGCCGGTCTCGGCC
>WQXW01000235.1 GCA_009781575.1 Solirubrobacterales bacterium | reverse complement strand
GCCGGCGCCGTCAGCGTTGCCCACGTCGTCAAGCGCTCCGGCGTTTCACGCCGCACCTTCTACGAAACTTTCGACGGGCGCGAGGACTGTTTCGTCGCTGCGTTCGAGCAAGCGCTTGCTTTCGCCACGGAACGTGTGGTTGCGGTTTACGACCCGAGCGCGGGTTGGCTCCAGCACATCCGCGCCGGGTTGATGGCGCTGCTCTCGTTCCTGGATGAGGAGCCGCATCTGGGCCGCGTGTTGATCGTCGAGTCGCTGGCGGGCGGTCCGCGGCTCGCCGCGCGGCGAGCCGAGACGATGGCCATGCTTACGCACGTGCTCGACGAGGGGGCGGCCGCCTCCAGGGCAGGCGTCGGATTGCCGGAATTGACCAGCGAGGGTGTGGCCGGCGCGGTGTTGACTGTGTTGCAGAACCGTCTGCTCGACCCGCAGCACGGGCCGTTCGTGGTTCTCGCCAATCAGCTGACAAGCATGGTCGTGCTGCCGTATCTCGGCACGGCTGCTGCGCGCCGCGAGCTGCAACGTCCGCTGGCCGAACCAGCCAGCGTCGTTTCTGAGCGTGAGTCGTTGCTGTCCGATCCCTTCAAAGACGTGGGTATGCGCTTGACCTACAGGACGGTGCGCGTGCTGAACGCCATCGCCGATCACCCCGGCGCGTCCAACCGGCTGATCGGGATCGTCGCCGAGATCGGCGATCAGGGCCAGATATCGAAGCTGTTGGCTCGCCTTGGCCGGATCGGTCTGATCGCCAACAGCGGTGTCGGACCGGAGAGGGGAGGACCAAACGCGTGGACGCTCACAGACACCGGACAGCGAGTGGTCAACATCATCCGCGCACACGCAGCCACGGACGCACGAGCGCAGGACGGGCGATGACACATTCAACGAGGGGAGTGGTGCAGATGGGCCTGTTGGCGGAGGTTGCGGTTGCGACGGCGCGCCGGTGGCGCGCTCACATCGTCGGCTCGCTCGCTTCGGCGGTCGCGCTGATTGCCGTATGCCTGCTGTTCGTGGCGGGCGCCTCGGCGACGATCACGCATAAAGCGGAACCGTTCTCGCCGCTCACCGGTAAAGAATCGGGGCTCACGTTTGAATCCCCCTCCGGACTGGAAAGCGTCGCGGTTGACGACGCGACTGGGAACGTTTTCGCACTTGATGCTTCCCCCGACGAGGTGGCGATTCTCGGCGGGGAAGGCCAAGTACCACTTGAACTCGCCGCTCCGTTTACAATTACTGGCTTTGACTTCAGGGAGGCATTGGCCTACGACAATTCTGCTTCCAGTCCAGATCGCGGCACGCTCTATGTCTACGATGAGGCCGATAAACAGGTCAGGAGGTATGTACGCAAGCCAAGCGGTCATTACGAAGAAGAAGGTATGCCTATCGCCTTCGGCCAGGTGTGGGGAGCCGGCACGGACATGGACGGAAACCTCTGGGTCGGGAATGGCCCGGAAGAATCGATTTCCAAGGTAACTACGGCGGGGGTCGTCTCGAAATTTGACTTCAATCCCACTGGAAAAATCGAAGAACAGTTCGCTTGGGTCGGCGAGGTTGCTGTCGATGGCGATGGCGACGTGTTTTTTGCAAGCTACAGCGATGGATTGTTTAAGTGCGTGCCGAGCGGCTCCGGCGAAATCAAGCGAGAAGATTGCTCTGAGTTCATCCCAAAAGCAGATTATACCTTCGTTAGCGGCGTTGCGGTCGATCGTGTCCACAACGACTTGTACGCTGCGGTGCAGTACGGCGCAGGCTATCAGGTAAATGAGTACGATCTTGCCACCGGCAAGAAGATAGCTGAATTCGGACAGGTGCCAGCCGCGACCCAGATCGCGGTGAATGAAGCGTCGGGTCGCATCTACGTAAATGAATCCGGCCCTGGAGCTCATGGCTATATCAACGTGTATGGCCCCGCTGTTGTAGTGCCGACGGTGAACACGACGGCGGCGACGGGTGTGACTGGTTCGAAGGCGACGTTGAACGGAACGGTCAACCCGGAAGGGTTGAAGGTGCAAGAATGCGTGTTCGAATGGGGCGCGACGACGTCTTATGGTCACAAGTCCCCGTGTGAAGGTGGGTGGTCTTCGGAAGCAGTGGAACCGCTTCCGGTGAGCCTGCAGGTCTCGGGACTAGAGCCGAATGGTGTGACCTACCACTATCGTGTGGTTGCAAAGAACGAAGACGGCGTGTCCACCAGCGCGGATAAGACCGTTACGACCGCGAAGACGGTGATCACCGAACCGGCGAGTGGCGTTAGCACGACTGCCGCGACGTTGAACGGCGTCGTGCGCCCGGAAGGGGTTGGGGTGACCGATTGTGAGCTTGAATACAAGCTCACGACAGAAGCTTCTTTCAAATCGGCTCCGTGCTCGCCGGATGCGGCCGAACTCGAACCGGATTTCACGGCGCATCCGGTGAGTGCCAAGCTGACCGGTTTGCAGCCGAACGGCAGTTACGTGTTCCGGCTGAAGGTGACCGACGCCGAAGAAGCAACGCGATATGGTGCGACGCTCGGATTCACGACGACAGGACCGCCGCAGCTCAGCGAAATCAGCGCGACCGACGCTTCGCATGACTCGGTGACGTTGGTGGCGAGGGTCGATCCCGATGGGTTCGGTACGAGCTACCACTTCGAATGGGGTGCTGACACGAGCTACGGTCATAGCGTCCCCGTGGACTTCGAACCATTCGTAGGCTCAGGTGAGCAGTCGGTGTTGGTGACGGCGAAGCTGGCGGGACTGTCAGCAGCGAGCCTTTACCACTATCGGATAGTTGCTACCAATAGCGTAGGCAGGGCCGTGGGCGCGGACCAGGCCTTTGAAACGCTTGGCCCGTGTGATTTGCCCGAAGGGCGTTGTCTCGAGATGACCTCGCCGAAGAATCTTGGTCCGGCGGCCGCTCCGGGACGGTTCCTAGGATCAGCGGAACTTCACTATCAAGCATCGACTCGACCCGGTGCTGTGGCGTACTCGATCGAAGGTGGGTTGTCCGAAGCGACGCGATCTGGCGAAACGCTCTATCTCAGCACCAGGAGCAAAGTGGGTGGCTGGCAGACAAGTCAGGTCAGCCCCGGAGCGCAAGCACTGAACGAAAAGACTGGACACGTGGCTGCGAGCCCGAGTGATTTCCTGGAGCTATCGGAAGGTCTCAGCTGTGGTGTGGTGGAAAGCAATCAGCCATTGACTGAAAGCCCACTGGCGCGGCTGGTGGTGGAAAGTGGCGACAACAACCTGTATCGCCGCAATCCCGATGGCTCTTACAGCCTGATAACGGAACTGCCGATCGAAAACCCGGAAGTTATTACCGTGGAAAAGTCCTATCACCTGGTGGGGATGTCGGCGGATTGCAGTCGGATCGTCTTTGAAAGCAAGTTCCATTATCCCGGAGTCGGTGGCGCTGGAGCTTCGCGTCTGTATGAATGGAGCGAAGAAGAAGGGCTTCGCGCCATCGGCTTCGTCCCGAACGGCAGCGGCGGCGAAGTACCGGACGCTGCGGTCGGCGGGAGCCCGAGCGACAGCGTGAACACGGTGTCTCGCGACGGCTCACGTGTGTTCTTCACGGCGCCTAGAGTCGCGGGAAAAGCCGGCGAAGTTGGGAAGCCCGGCGTGTGCGCCCGCGGAGCTGGTAAATCGCGTGACCTCTCGCTTTCTCAGACCGCCGTGCCCGACAGCGGCGCCGAATAAGCCGGTGCGACGCCGGACGGGTCGCACGTATATTTCACCGCTAACGCCGGCCTGACCGGCACGACCAGTCCCGCCGGCACGGATCTATACGAATACGATCTGGAAACGAAAGCGTTGCGCGACCTGTCGGCCACGAGCGAAACGGGTGGCGCGCAGGTGATGGGGCTCGTGGGGTTTGCCGAAGACGGCTCGCATGTGTACTTCACCGCACGGACGCAATTGG
>WQXW01000234.1 GCA_009781575.1 Solirubrobacterales bacterium | reverse complement strand
CTCGATGTCCAGGTGGTTGGTGGGCTCGTCCAGCAGCAGCACGTCCGCGCCGGTGGCCAGCGCGCGCGCCAGCGACGCGCGCGTCAGCTGGCCTCCGGAGAAGGTGCTCAGCGCCCGCTCGAGGTCGTCCTCGCCGAAGCCCAGGCCGCGCGCCACCGCGGTCGCGCGGTCGCGCCACAGGTAGCCGCCGTGCGCCTCGAGGCCCGCCTGCGCGCGCGCGTACCGGGCCAATATCGGCTCGTCCACCGCGCCGCCCGCCATGCGCTCCTCCAGCTGCGCCAGCTCGCGCTCGAGCGCGAGCTCCGCCGTGCAACCCGACAGGAGGTACTCGCCCAGCGTGATCGCACCGCCCGAGCCGCCCCGGCCGGCGCGCGCCTCGCGCGGGGGGCGCTGATCGTGCAGCGCCACACGCACGCCCTTGGCCACGCTGAGGCGGCCGCGATCGACACTCTCCTCGCCCGCCACCATGCGCAGCAGGGTCGTCTTGCCCGCGCCGTTGCGCCCCGCCACGGTCAGCCGCTCGCCGCGCTCCAGCTTGAACGACACGCCCCGCAGCAGCGGGCGCCCCCCCACATCCTTCTGCAGGTCCGATGCGGTCATCAAAGCCATGTGCGATCCGCCATGGTAGGGACCCACCGGCCGGCTCCCCGCGGAGGCCGAGGGCCGGTTCAGCCGCCCCGTGGGAGCCGCCGCCGAGCGGCCGGCCGGCTCCGGGCCTCCGGTAGGATCCCCGTGATGCCCCGCCTCTCCCCTCGCCCGCGCCCACGCCGACGCTCGCTGGCGCTCTCGCTGGTGGGCTCCGCCACGTGGCTCCTGGTGTTGGCGCCCGCCGCGCTCGCCGCCGACGGCCGCGGCTTCTACGGCGCGACCAACGACAAAGTGGTGGTCAACTGGGGCTTCATCGTGATCATCTTCTTCCCGCTCCTGGCGCTGGTGCTCACGCTGATCCAGAACCGTCTGGAGAAGCGCAAAGAGGCTCACAAAGCGGCGCAGCTGCAGCTGAACGATCCCCGCTGGCGCGGCGGGTGGTAGCGCCGGCGGTCGCCTACGAGCGCCGGGGCGCCGCGGCGCTTCTCACGATCGACCGCCCCGAGCGGCGCAATGCGATCGACGGGGCCACCGCCACCGCGCTGCACGACGCGTTCGAGCGGTTCGAGGGCGACGAGGGGGCGCGCGCGCTGGTGCTCACCGGCGCCGGCGGGGTCGCGTTCTGCGCCGGCGCCGATCTGAAGGCGGTCGAGTCGTTCGCGCCGCGCCTGGGCGCCGAGGAGGGCCCGCTCGGCTTCACGCGCCTCACGCCCTCCAAGCCCACGATCGCCGCGATCTCCGGCTACTGCCTCGCCGGCGGCCTGGAGCTGGCGCTGTGGTGCGATCTGCGCATCGCCACCGACGGCTCGCTGCTCGGCTTTCCCGAGCGGCGCTTCGGCGTGCCCCTGATCGACGGCGGCACGCAGCGCCTGCCCCGCATCGTCGGCCTGGGGCGCGCGCTCGACCTCATCCTCACCGGGCGCCTCGTCGACTCGGGTGAGGCGCTCGCGATGGGCCTGCTCACCGAGGTGGTGCCCGAGGGCGCCCACCTGGCGCGCGCGCTGGAGCTGGCCGAGGGGCTGGCCCGCTACCCCCAGCGCACGATGCTCGCCGACCGGCGCGCCGCGATCGAGGGCCTCGGGCTGCCGCTCGCCGAGGGGCTCGCGCTGGAGGCGCGCTCCGGCCCGGAGACCTTCGGCGACGCCGCGCGCGGCGCCGCGCGCTTCGCCGCCGGGGAGGGGCGCAAAGGGGCCGGCGCGGGGGTGTAGTCCGGGCCTTCCGCGCTGCGCGCGCCGGGGCGGCGCGGGGCGGGGCGGCGCGGGGCGGCCCGGGGTGGCCCGGGGCGAGCGCCTCGCCGCGACGATGCCGCCCGCCGCGGCTCCACTATCCTCGCTCTCCAGAATGGCCTACTTCGTCACCGGGGCCACCGGGTTCATCGGACGGCGTCTGGTCCAGCGCCTGCTGCTGCGCGACGGCGTGATCCACGTGCTCGTGCGGCAGGAATCGCTGGAGCGCCTGGAGGATCTCATCGGCGGCTGGATTGCCGCGAGCGGCGCGCGGGCCGCCAAGCGGGTGCGCCCGGTGGTGGGCGACCTGCGCCGCCCCCTGCTGGGGTTGGAGCTCGAGCAGGTCAGCGAGCTGCGCGGCGAGATCGAGCACTTCTTTCACCTCGCCGCCGTCTACGACATGACCGCGCCCCAGGAGCGCAACGTGGCGGTCAACGTGGGCGGCACCGCGCACGCGATCGAGCTGGCGCGCTCGCTGGAGGCCACCCGCCTGCACCACATCTCCTCGATCGCCGTCGCCGGCACCTACCGGGGCCGCTTCCTGGAGGACTCCTTCGATGAGGGCCAGCGCCTGCCGTCGCCCTACCACCGCACCAAGTTCGAAGCGGAGCGGCTCGTGCGCGAGCAGCCCTACATCCCCTGGCGCGTGTACCGGCCGGGAATCGTGGTGGGCGACTCGCACACCGGCGAGATGGACAAGATCGACGGTCCCTACTACTTCTTCAAGACCATCCAGCGCACACGCCACCTGATCCCCGAGTGGGTGCCCCTGGTGGGGGTCGATCTCGGCAGGACCAACATCGTGCCCGTCGACTGGGTGGCCGCCGCGATCGACCATATCGCCCACCAGCCCGCGCTCGACCACAACGCCTTCCACCTCACCTCCCCGCGCTCCCAGCGGATCGACGAGGTGATCAACGCGCTGGCGGTTGCCGCGCACGCGCCGCGCTTCGCGGTCAACGTCGACCGGCGGCTCCTCGGCGCGCTGCCCACCGGGGCGCTGTCGCTCGCGTTGCGCCTGCCCCCGTTCCATCAGGCCACACAGCTCACCTTGCGCGAGCTCGGCATACCGGAGGAAGTGCTCGCCAACATCGATCTGCGCCCCGAATTCGACACCACCCGCGCGCAGCTCGCGTTGGCCGGCACGCCCCTGGAGACCCCGCCCCCGCTCGAGGAGTACGCCGAGCGGTTGTGGGACTACTGGGAGCGCGAGATGGAGCCGGGGATGGGGCGCGGGCGCACCTTGCGTGACGCGGTGGCCGGGCGCCATGTCCTCATAACTGGTGCCTCCTCGGGGATCGGCAGAGCGACCGCCCTGAAGGTGGCCCAGGCGGGAGGCGTGCCACTGCTGGTCGCGCGCAACGTGGAGCGCCTCGAGGAAACGCGCGCGCAGATCGTGGCCGCGGGAGGCACCGCTTTTGTATATGCCGCCGATATCTCCAACATGGAAGAGGTCGATCACCTCGTGCAGCGCGTGCTCGCCGATCACCACCACGTGGACGTGCTGATCAACAACGCCGGGCGCTCGATCCGGCGCTCGGTCGCGCTCAGCTACGACCGCTTCCACGACTACGAACGCACCATGCAACTCAACTACTTCGGCGCCGTGCGGTTGATCCTGCGCCTGCTGCCACCCATGCGCGAGCGGGGGCGCGGTCACATCATCAACATCTCCTCGATCGGCGTGCAGACCAACCCGCCGCGCTTCTCCGCCTACGTCGCCTCCAAGGCCGCGCTCGACGCATTCACGCGCGTGGTCGCCTCGGAGGTGATCGGCGACGGTGTCGCGTTCACCACGATCCACATGCCCCTCGTGCGCACGCCCATGATCGCGCCCACCACGATGTACAAGGCGTTCCCCACGATCACCGCCGAGGAGGCCGCCGACATGATCGCCGACGCGCTCCGCACGCGGCGCAAGCACATGGGCACCCGCCTGGGCACCTGGGGCGAGGTCGCCTACGCGCTGGCGCCCAAGGCGGTCGATCAGATCCTGCACCTCGCCTACCGCGTGTTCCCCGACTCCGCCGCCGCCAAGGGCCAGCGCGAGGTCGAGGAGGAGCGCGCCTCGCTGGAGCAGCTCGCGATGGCCAACCTGATGCGAGGCGTCCACTGGTGAGCCCCGCCCACGCG
>WQXW01000233.1 GCA_009781575.1 Solirubrobacterales bacterium | reverse complement strand
GGTGCCGCGGGTGCCGAGGGTGCCGCGGGGCTGCCGGCGCTCATCGAGGAGTCCCACATCCTGGGCGATCTGCACTGCCACACCCTCGCCTCCGACGGCCACGCCTCGATCGAGGAGATGGCGCTCGCCGCGCGCGCGGGGGGTTACCAGTACCTCGCGATCACCGACCACTCGGCCACGCACGGGTTCGGCAACGACGTCTCGCCCGAACAGCTGCGCCGCCAGATCGAGCTCGTGCACGAGGCCAACGCGCGAATCGACGGCATCGAGCTGCTGGCCGGCAGCGAGGTCAACATCCTGCCCGACGGATCGCTCGACTACGACGACCCCCTCCTGGAGCAGCTCGACTGGGTGATCGCCTCCGTCCACACCGCCTTCCACATGGGCGAGGCCGCGATGACCGCGCGCGTGGTCACCGCGATCGAGCACCCCCTGGTCGACGCGATCGGCCACCCCACTGGGCGCATGATGCCCCGGCGCGCGCCCTACGCCGTCGCGCTGGACGCCGTGTTCGAGGCCGCCGCGCGCACCCACACGATGCTCGAGATAAACGGCAACCCCGCGCGGCGCGATCTCTCCGACCTCGCCGCGCGCGACGCCGCGCGCGCCGGTGTCACGCTCGTGATCGACTCCGACGCCCATCGTCCCGCCACGCTCGCCAACATGCGCTGGGGGATCGCCACCGCGCGCCGCGCCTGGCTCACCGCCACCGAGGTCGCCAACACCCGGCCCCTGCACCAGTTCCTGGCCTTGCGAAAGCGCGCGCGCCGCGCCGCCGCGTAGCGCGCGCCCGGGCCTCAGCCGCCCGCCGCGCCCCGCAGCCGCGGGAGCAGCTGCTCGCGCACCACCCGGTCCACCGCCTCGCCACGGAGCGGCTCCAGCGCGCGCCGCGCGCGCGCCCCGTAGTCAGCGCGCGGATCGTCGAGCGCCACGCGGATCGCCCCCGCCAGATCGGGGCCCACCAGCCGCTCGTCCAGCCCCCGAGCCAGCGCCAGCGCCACGTAGGGGCCCGGCGCCGGCGCGCTGACCAGCATGCACCCGTCCGCCAGCGCCTCCAGCTGCGCGAGCCCGTGGTCCTCGCGGGTGGGCGCGCACACGTACGCGCGGCACCGGCGCAACAGCGCGCGGTACTCCTCGCGCCCCACCATGCCCAGCCACCGCACGCCCTCCCCGCCCGGCCCGTGGGCCCCGCGGGGCGCGCGGATGCCGGCCGCCTCCAGCTCGCGCTTGGATGTGCCCACCACCAGCAGCTCCTCTCCCGCGCGCCGCGCGCGCGCCCAGGCGTCGAGCACGCGCGCCAGGCCCTTCTTGGCGGGGTTTGCCGCGTAGGTGATCGCCGCGATGTCGCGCGCCGCCGGCGGCGGCGGCGGCGGGGCGCCGTCGTGCGCGCTCTCCACCGCCACCGGCACCACCAGCGCGCGCGCGCGGGCGCGTGCCGGCGCGGGAGTCTCGGCCAGCGCGCCCGCGCTCCACGGCAGCAACAGCGGCGCGCGCGCCATGCGCCGCGCCTCCAGCGGGCGCTGCCAGACGCCGTGGCGTCCGGCACGGTTGGCGGCGGCCGGCGCGTCGAAGCGGATCGCGCCGGCGCGCGGCCACAGCAGCGCGGCGGTCACGCTCGAGTAGATCACCGCGCGCGGGCGGTGCGCCGCCAGCCCGTCGGCCGCGGCGCGGCGGCAGGCCAGCGCCCAGCCGAGATCGGTGAGCGCCAGCGTGCGCACCGGGCGCGGCGGCGCGGCGCGCACCAGCGCGACCTCGGCGCCGGCGCGCTCCAGCGAGCGACGCAGCTCCTCGTCGGCCGCGCGCAGGCCCGCGGTCGAGCCGAGCGACACCAGCAGGATCTCGGCCATTCAGCGCCGCGCGCCGTTCATGCTCTCCGGGCGCATCGCCTTGAAGCCGGGAGTGCGGTGCAACGCCATCGGCCGCAACGGGGAGGTGCGACGCACCCAGAAGCGCACGCCGTCGCGCTCCTCGATCGCCTCCACCGCGCCGTGCTGGCGCCGCCACGCGAGCGCCCAGATGATCGCAAAGCCCGCTCCGATACCGGGCACCTGGGGCGCGAGGAACGCGAGACCGCCCGCCAGCAGCGCGAACACCGCCAACGGCCACAGGCGGTTCAGCAGGATCGCGCTGGGGTGGTGCTCCGGCAGCGCGCTCTCCGCGCGCGCTTCCGCCAGCAGTCGCGATATCGGGGGGCTGACCTCCGCGCGCCTGCCCAGCCGCAGCCCGATCGCCGCCGAGATCACCCACCAGCCCGCCGCGATCGCCACGAGGCGGCTGTTGGAGTCGGCCGCCGCGGCCAGCACCGTGATCGCGCCCAGCGCGGTGGCCGCCGCGCCGCTCAGCAGCACGGTGGTCTTGAGAAAGTCGACGAACCGCACGTATCGCTGTCGCTTACAGCAGCGCCTCGAGCAGCCGGCGCGTGCCGTCGGTGCCCTCGACCTGGAGATCCGCTCGCTCGACCAGCTCCGCCGGCGCCTCCTCCGAGCCCACCGCCACGCAGATTGCGCTGCGCAGGCGCCCGTCGCGCACGAGCGCGCGCAGCCCGCCGAACGCGTCCAGATCGGTGGTGTCGTCACCCGCGTACAGCGCCGCGCGCACCGCGCTCCCGCGGCCGCCGCCACCGCCGCCGCGGCTGCTGCCGTCGTCGCTGTCGCTGTCGCTGTCGCCGAGCAGCGCCCTGATGCCCACGCCCTTGTCCAGCCTAACCGGAGGGCGCACCTCGAGCACCTTGCGGCCCCAGTGCGTGGCCAGCCCCTCGCCCTGCGCCTCCTGCGCGATCTCGCGCGCCGCCGCCTCGGCCGCGCGCTCGTCGGGCGCGCCCCGCCAGTGGAACGCCGCAATCGCGCCCTTGTCCTCCGCGCGCACGCGCAGGTGCTGGCGGGGAACGGTCAGCGCGCGCCGCCCGAACGCGCGCACCCGCTCGCTCCAGGCGGCGATCTCGGGGTCCAGCTCGGCGTGCGTGGCCCCCGGTGCGAGCAGCTCGGCCCCGTGGCTGCCCACGTAGGCGATCGTCCCGATCGCCACCATCGCCCGCGCGCGCGCCGCGCGGCGGCCGCTCACGCACCCCACCAGCGCGTATCGCTTGGCGATCTCGATCAGCAGCGTGCGCGTGGCTTCGGGCACCGTGGCGTCATCCGCGTGGCGCGCGATCGGCGCCAGCGTGCCGTCGATGTCGAGCAGCACCGCGCCATGCGCTGGGTCCGAGCGCACAGGCTCGAGCGCCTCGACCAGCGTGGCGGCACCGGACACGGCCACTTAGTATGGCGCCCATGCTCCCCGCTCACCGGCATCATGTCGCGATGCCGCGCTGAGCGATGACACGCGCCGCCCACGAGTGGTCCTCCGGCCGCACGGCGCGGCTCGCCGCAATCGCCAGCGGCGCGGGACTCTTCTCCGGGCTGTTCGGCGTGGGCGGCGGCACGGTCATCGTGCCCCTGCTGGTGCTCTGGCTGGCCTACGGCGAGCGCCAGGCCACCGCAACCTCGCTCGCCGCGATCGTGTTCATCGCCGCGTTCGCCGCCGCCGCGCAGGGCGCCTACGGCAACGTGCGCGTGCTCGACGCCGCGCTGGTGGGCCTGCCCGCGATCGCCGGCGTGCTGGCCGGCACCTGGCTGCAGCAACGTGTGCCCACGCGCCTGATCGCACTCCTCTTCGCGGTCGTGCTGGTGGGGAGCGCGATCGAGCTGCTGCTGCAATGAACGCCGCCGCGATCGCGATCGGAGTGCTCGCCGGCATGATCGCCGGCATGTTGGGGGTGGGCGGCGGCGTGCTGTTCGTGCCCGCGCTCGTGCTCCTGCTGGGGCTGAGCCAGCACGAGGCCGAGGCCACCTCGCTGCTGGCGATCATCCCCGTGGCGCTCGTGGGCACCTACCGCCAGGATCGCTACGGCAACGTGATGCGCCGCGACGCGCTGCTGCTGGGCATCTTCTCGGTGGCCGGCGCCGCCGCGGGCGTGGCGCTCGC
>WQXW01000232.1 GCA_009781575.1 Solirubrobacterales bacterium | reverse complement strand
GCGCTCCACGCCGAACCGGTGCCACGCGCGGTAGTCGAGCGCGCGCGTGAGATGCTCGAGCCAGGGGCCGGTGGGGTCCTCGGCGCGGACCGCTTTTATCTGATTCTGGAGAAAGCCGCTCACCGCGGCGCGGTCGCTCTCAGACCACGCGTCGGAGGTCTGGCGCAGCAGGCGAGCGCGGGCGTCGGCGAGGCCGTCGGGCCCCTCGGGGTCGGCGGTCCAGCGCAGGCGCAGTCTCATGCCGGTGCTCGTCGGGCGCTGCGCGAGCTCCTGGTTGGTGTCCGCCACGCGCTTCTCGGCGGCGGTGATCAGCTCCTGCAGCGTGCTCGCCACCTCGCCCACCAGGTGGTTCTCGAGGATCTCGCGCTCGCGGGAGTCGAGCAGCCGCCGGCGCTCCTGCACCTCCTCGGCCAGCGCCGCGCTCAGCTCGGGCAGGCTCGTGGTGCGCGCGCGGAAGGTGACCTCGACCACGATCCCCTCCTCGCGGAACGACGCCGCCGCGTTGTTGCCGTGGCGGCGCAGCGCGTCGGCGAGCGCGCCGAGCTCGTCGGTCACCTGCCGCTGCACACGTTGCCAGCGCGTGTCCTCGTCCCCGTCAGCGGACAGCTCCTGCTCGATCTCGCGCGCCAGGCGCAGCGCCTGTGTGACGTTCCACTCCTCCGCGGGGTCCGGCACCTCGAGCTCGGCCAGCGCGACCGCGATCAGTCCGGTGGTGGCGAACCTGCGCAGGCCATCGACCGCCCGCAGCCGCGAATCGGTGGCACTCTCGAGCTGCTGGCGGAGCTCCCCGCTCAGCGCCTCGGCGGCGCCATCGGCGCGCTCCGCCCGCCCGCGCCGCGCTTCGGTGTCGCGCTGCGCGGCCGTGTTGGCCTCGTGCGCGCGCGCGACCTCGCCGAGCTGGCGCTCGAGCTCGGCGATCGCCGCGCCGGCGGTCTCCTTCAGCGTGTCGCGCCGCTCGGTTGCCTCCGCGAGGTGGCGCTCGGCCTCGGTGAGCCGCGCCGCCGCGTCGGCGTGCTCCGATTCGGTCGCGCGCACATCCTCCGCCGCCCGCGTCCGCGCCTTCTCGGCGCGCCGGCGCTCCGACAGCGCCGGCCACAGCGCGGCGAGCCCCTCCCGCATGCGGGCCAGCGCCAGTTCGACCGCCCTCAGCTCCTCGCCGCCCGGCGGCAGCGCGAGGTCGGCGGCGTCGGCCCGCAACGTCGCGTCGGCGTCCCGCTCCAGCTCGTGCGCGCGCTGCTCGTGTGCCCGGGCCACGTCGAGCCGTTCGGCGAGCCGGGTCAGCTCGTCCTCCGCGGCGGCGACCGCGCCGTCCGCGTCGCGCAGCTCGGCATCGGGGGGCAGTTCCGCCAACTCGCGCTCCAGCCGCTCCTGCCGGCGGGCCAGCTCGGCCAGCTGGCGCTCGAGCGCGTCGAGCTCGGCGCGGGCCGATGTCACACGCTCGTGCAGCTCGTCGAGCCGCGCCCGACGCGCCGCCTCGCGCGCGGCGTGGCCGATGAACGCGGCCGCCGGCTTGTGCCACGCGCCCCGCAACACGCCGTTGCGAAAGCGGCCGCTCGCGGCCACCCATACGGCGTCCTCGCTTTCGCCGAGTCCGATCGCGTCGAGCAGGCGCCGCACGTCGGCCTCGCCAACGTCGGCCCCGTCGCCGATCGCGGGCCTCAGCGCCTCCGTCAGTCGTCGCGGCCCCGCGGGATTCGCGCCGCCCGCGGGGGTGGCGCGCGCGGGGTCCAGCAGCACGTCCTCGGTGTCGGGGTCGAGCAGCTCGCCGGACGGCGTGACCCAGCCGTCGAGCACTCCCGCCGCCTCCAGCGCGGCCTCGATGCCGGCGCGCTCACCGGGCGCGAGCTCCTCGCGGAAGTCGACCAGCTGCCACAGCGGCGCGCCGGCACGCTGCTCGCGCGCGTCGGCGTCGCGGGTGTAGGGCGCCGGCGGCGTCGGGTGCGCGCCGGATTGGAGCTCATCGATCTCCCGCTCCAACTCGCCAACCGTCGCGCGCGCCACCTCGGCCCTCGCCGAGGTCTCGGCCTGCGCTCGCTCGAGCCGCCGCGCGGCGTCGCGCCCGGCGGCGGACACCGCCGACTCGAGCGGGTTCTCGCCGGCCAACGTCTCCAGCCACGCCTCCAGCGCGGCGAGCACGGTGGCAGGATCCGCGAGCGACAGCTCCCGCGCGGCGTCGAGCTTCGCGCGCGCTCCACGCGCGTAGCTGGCACCCGCCTCGCGGAACCGCACGCGCGCCTGCTCGCGCCGCGCGCTCACCTCGCCGTGGTCGCTGGCGAGCCGCTCGGTGCCGGCCCGCGCCTGGCCGAGCGCGTCACGGGCCCGCTGCCAGCTCCCCTGCAGCGCGCCCACCCGCTCGATCGCGCCCCGCTGGCGCGCGGCGATCCTCTCGGCGCGGCGGCGCAGCTCGGCGGGCTCGCCCTCGGCGAGCGCCTCCGCCAGCGGGGCGGCGACACACGCGTGCTCGGCCTGCTCGGCGACCTCGCGCTGTGTCGCCGCCAGCTCCGCGTGCGCGGCGGCCGCTTCGCTCTCCGTTTCGGAGAGCCGCGCGCCGAGCCGCGCAGCGCGCTGTGTCACCCGGTCGACTCCCTGCTGTGCCTCGATGCGCCACCGAGCTGCCTGCTCTGCCTGCTCCACAGCGCGGCGCAGCTCGCGCGCGCTGCGCGCGGCGGGGTCGTCCTGGAGCACCTGCCGCCGAGCGTCGAGCCGTGTGTGCTCGCCGCGCAGCGCCTCGAGCTCCTGCTCCGCATCGGCCAGCTCGGCCTGGGCGCGGGCGTGCTGCTCCTCGGCCTCGCCGAGCTCGCGGCTGATACGGTCGAACACGGTCTGCGCTCCTCGCACCGGCGCGGCCCGGCGGCGCGTGGCCATCCGCGCATACGCGCGGTATGTGTCCAGGTACCGCTCGGAGGCGTCGTGGGCTTCGACCATCGCGGCGAGCTGCTCGCCGTCCTCCTCCAGCGCGCGGAACGCCTCGGCGACATCGGTGATCAACGCCTGATCGAGCGGCGGGAGCGCGCCGGTGAGCGCGGCGGAGAGGCCGCGCTCGTCGGGGCGTCTGGACAGCTGGGGCGCGCGGATCTTTATCAACAGATCGATCAGCGCGCCGTAGCGCAGCTCGCCGAGCCCGAACAGGCGCTCGTCGATCGCGCGGCGGTAGTCGCGCGCGCGCCGGTGCACGCCGCCACGCGCGCCGATCGCCTCCTCCAGGCGGTCCGCGGTCAGCGCCACTCCGGTGGCGTCGACGAGCGCCAGCTCCTCGCCCACGCGCTGGTCGGTGATGAAGAACCAGTGCGCGGCGATCCCCCGTCCCTTCACCGCCTTCATGCCACAGCCGATCGTGCAAAACGCCGCGCCATCATCATCGCGGCGTCCGAGCTCGAGCCACGCGTAGCCGAGGCGCTCGTCGTGGGGGTGCTCGCCACCGAGCAGCAGGTTCCACTCCATGCGCTTCTTCGGATCGGCGTCCGGCTCCACGCGATACGCGGAGAGGTCGCCGTCGAGCAGGAACGGGAGCGTGAGCGCGAGCACCTTCGACTTCCCGGTTCCGTTGTTGCCGCGCAGCAGCAGTCGTCCGTCGCGGAACGCCAGCTCCTCGCGGTCGTAGTAGAAGAGATCGACGAGACCCAGGCGCAGCGGTTGCCAGCGCGCGCGCGCCGGTGTGGGCAGCGCGCTCACCTCGGGGCCTCCGGGTCGTCGAGCGGGATGGTCGGCGCCGCCAGCCCGAACCGCGCCAACGCCGGCAGCGGATGCACAACCTCACCCTCGCGGCGCACGAGGTGCAGCGCCGCGAGCCGCTCGAGTGCATGCGAGACCAGCGCGACCTCCGCTCCCCGGTCGCGGGTGCTCCGCCGCCAGTGGGCCTCGTGCTCGCGCGCCAGCCCCCGCACGAGTGCATGCAACTCGCCCAGCGGGCAGCCGTCGCCGTGACCGGCATCGCCGTGACAGCCGTCGCCGTGACCGCCGTCGCCGTGACCGCCGT
>WQXW01000231.1 GCA_009781575.1 Solirubrobacterales bacterium | reverse complement strand
GCGATCGCCGGCAGCGCCACGGCCAGGACGAGCGCCAGCGCCAGCGCACAGCCGGCCATTCGTCCGGCCTTGCGGCCCGTCACCTGCGCGGTCGCCTCGATTGGACGAAAGTGGGGGCGCATCCGAGCATACGGCCCCGCCTCTCTCTCTTTGTCGGAAATCCCCAGCGAGCCGCTGTGCAAGGCGCGGCGCGCGTCGCCGCTGCGCGCTCTGCCGGCCCTCTCCCCAGAAGATCCCATCGCGGCCGATCATGACGAGCCGCCGGTGGCGCAACAAGACGTCTTGGCTCTGAATGTTCTTGGCCAATACTACTCACACCCAGTTGGCCCCACGCGCTACCTTGCACACATGACCGATGGCACGCGCCGCGCCGGCACTGAAGGCAGTCAGACGTCGGCGATGCAGTCGCCACTGGCCTGGGCTCTGCTCGGCTTGGTGATCGAACAGCCCAGTTACGGCTACGAGCTGGCGCAGCGCTTCCGCCGCGTCTACGGAGAGGCGCTGGGGCTCAGCTACCGCACCAATATCTATAGGCCGCTGGAGATCCTGCACAAACATGCGCTGATCGAGGAGGCCCCAGCGGACGAGGAGGCGCCCGCGCCCAATCGTCTGCCAAAGCCCCACTACCGGGCGACCGAGCAGGGCGTGCGCGCTTACGAGCACTGGCTGCTGGCCCAGCTCGAGGAAGAGCGCCACCGTCAGCGGCTCTTCGCGCGCCAGCTGGCGATGCTCGAGCCCCACATGGCGCTCCAGGTCATCGACCGCTACGAGGAGGAGTGCCTGGCGGACGCCGACGATCCTGCTCCGGCCGAAAGCGAGCGCGAGGGTGTGGCGGCGCGGCTGGCCGACGAAGAGGAGCACCTGGCGATCGAAGCGAGACTCTCGTGGATCAGGTATGCGCGCCACGAGCTGGCCGCCCTCATCGAAGAGCGTCCGAGAGGGGCCGAGGCGGAATGAGTCTCCTGCAGCTGGATCACGTGGGCAAGCGCTATCGCTACGGCGCCCGGGAGCTCGAGGTGCTGCGCGCGGTTTCGCTGGAGATCGACGAGCGCGAACTGATCGCGATCTGGGGCCCGCGCGACTCCGGGCGCTCGACGCTCCTGCGCATCGCCGGCGGCATCGAGGCACCCGACACGGGCCAGGTGTGGTTTCGTGGTCGCGCGATGCGCGTCGGTGGCACCGAGATGCCAGGCGGCATCGCCTACTGCCAGTCCACGTTTCGCAGCCTCGAAGGACAGCGCGTGCTGGAAGAGCTGATCGCTGCCCAGCTGGCGCTTGGGATCAGAGCCTCCGGCGCCAGAGCACGTGCCAGCGAAACCCTCGAGCGAGTCGGCGCTCGCACTTGCGAGGCGCGGCGTCCCTGTGAACTCGATCGCAGCGAGGCCGTGCGCGTCAGTCTCGCTCGGGCGCTGCTGCAGGAGCCCGCGCTGCTGGTGGTCGACGAGCCCACCACCAGGGTGGAGCCGCTCGAGCGCGACCGGGTGCTCGAGCTGTTGCGCTCGCTCTCCGACGACGGCATCGCCGTGCTCATGGCCGTCGACCGGGGCGCCAGCCTGTTCGCCGCCGATCGCGCGCTCTCACTCGCCGACGGTATGCTGCGCGGCCACGTTGCGCCGGAGCTCGCGCCCATCGTGGAGCTGCCATTGCGCCTCAGCGGGTGACGTCGGCACCGAGGGTGCTGCGTCACACGTCTGACCCGCTACACGCGGGCAGCGGGCCTCAACCGCCGCACCCGCTCGCGCACGCGGGACAGACGGCCGCGCAAACTTCGTTCTTCGCGCCGCCTTTGGAGTTTCTCTGGAGAGATCTCCCAAGCGATCGCGTTTGGCGGCGGCTCGGCCGGCATCCCGTACTCCTCGAGAAAGTGCCGGGGAGAGGGAGGCTCTGGCATTTCAACCCACCAGTATAGTGATCAATGCGACGACCAGCGCGAGGATCTCCACGGTCAGCGAGGCCACCCCGTTGCGCACGTGTTCCGCCGTGGAGTCCAGGATTGCTTGGTTGTACCTGTAGCCGGCGTCGAGATAACTCGCCGCACCCGCCTGGATTCCCTGAAGCTGTGCTTCCCCCGCTCGAGCTGCTCGGAGCATCTCGCTGCCCAGCAGTCCGGTGCGGAGGTCGCGGCACGACAGCGCGGCGCCGCAGGCACGGGCACAGAAGAAGTACGCCAATGCGGCGGCCGCGAAGGGCACCACCGCGAGCGCAGGCCCTCTGCCGGCGGCCAGCGCCGCGATTGGCACAACGACCGATGCCGCAGCGAGGACGCTGGTGCCCTTCTCGCGAAGCTGCGTCTCCCTCCGCTCCTGCGCCTCGAGCGTTGAGCGCGACAGCTCTAGCGCGAGTTCCTCGAGCGTCGCAGCCAACCGTCAACGCCCCTGCCCCCGACGACGTCGGAATGGCGTTTGGCTTCGTGCGCAACGTTGTACCGGCTCATCGGCATCCACGCAAGGACGATACGTCTCGCCCGCGACGGCACGCTCGATTCGTCGACCAGCCGCTACCCCTCGATCGCCGCGTACACCTCGTCCAGCAGCCGCTGGCGGTCAGCGAGGTCGAAGTGCTCGGCAAGGTAGCGCTCGGCCTGCTCGCGCGAGTCGCCGTTGAGCGCCATGTTCAGCGCCACCAAACGAGCGCTGTCGATGTCGCCGTTGGCAGCGTGTGCCGACGGCGTGTCGGGTGTCGATACCGAGGGAGCGGGTGCCGCAACATGAACGTCGGGTGCGGCCGCCGCCGGCTCAGGCGCAGGCGCAGATATTTCGGGCGCCGGGGCATGCACCTCGGGCGCAGGAGCGGCGACCTCCGGCGCCGGGGCTGGCGGCTGCGCGAGTAGTTGCGGCGTCGCGCCGCCATCGTGCAGCTCGGGTATGCCCGTCTGCGTCGCCGTGGGGCTGCTCGACAGCGCGCCGGCTGCCGAGCGCACCCTCTCCAGAAGCGCGCCCACCTCGCCCGCCACGGCCTCCACGCTGGCCAGCAGCGCGGATGTGGCCTGCTCCGCCTCGGCCACGCGCGTGCGTGCGACGGCGATCGCGTCGTCCCTGCCGCGCGCGACGTCCTCGCCGGCCTGCGCGCGGATGTTCGCCGCGCTCTCCCTCGCCTCGCGCACCAGATCGGCCGCGGTGGCCTCGGCGGCCTGGAGGATTCCCTGCACCTGGGTGCCCGCCGCGGAGCCCAGCGAAGCGTCGCCGCGGATGTGGCCAGTCAGCTGCCCGACCGCCGCCGATATCGCCCGCAGGTGCGCGTCCACCGACTCCGGGTCATAGCCCTGCCGTGCGGTGGGGAAGTCGCGCTTCTCGATGCTCTGAGGGTCAAGCTCCACGTGGATCTCCGTGCCAGCGCTCCCCCCGAGCGCACTTCAAGCCTAGCGGAGCACCTCCGCGCCGCGCGGCTCGGGGTGCGCGCTACGCCGGCTCGGCGGCGCGCTCGCCGCTCGGCTCCGCGCGCCCGGAGCTCGGCTCGGCGCGCCCGGAGCTCGCCTGGATCTCGAGCAGCTCGCGGCGCAACTCGCGGATCTCGTCGCGCAGTTGCGCGGCGTACTCGAAGCGCAGCTCGTCCGCCGCTTCCATCATCTCCTCCTCGAGCTCCACCGCCAGGCGCTCGAGCTCGTGCTGTGGCATCTCGCGCGCCGCGCCCTCGCGCGCCCGTCCCCGCCGGCGGCGGCTGCGGCTGCGCGGCACCTTCGAGTCGGCCTGCAGGAACTCGGCGATGTCGGAGATGCCCTTCACGATCGTCTCCGGCGTGATGTTGTGCTCGCGGTTGTACGCCAGCTGGATCTCGCGCCGGCGGTTGGTCTCCTCGATCGCCGCCCTCATCGCCTGGGTCTCGCGGTCGGCATACATGAGCACCGTGCCCTCCACGTTGCGCGCCGCGCGCCCGATCGTCTGGATCAGTGAGGTCTCGCCTCGCAGGAAGCCCTCCTTGTCGGCGTCCAGGATCGCCACCAGCGACACCTCGGGTAGGTCCAGGCCCTCCCGCAGCAGGTTG
>WQXW01000230.1 GCA_009781575.1 Solirubrobacterales bacterium | reverse complement strand
GAGCCGGCTTTCGGGCCGGCGCCCGGATGGCCACCCATCTCTTCAACGCGATGTCGCCGCTGGCACACCGCGCGCCGGGGGTGCCGGGGGCGGTCCTCACCACATCCGCCGTCACCACGGGGTTGATCGCAGATGGCCTGCACGTGGCGCCGACCCTCCTGGAGATCGCGAGCCGCGTCAAAGGGCCGGGTGGCATCGCCCTCACCTCCGACGTGGTCGCCGCCGCGGGCGCGGCCCCGGGTCGCTACCGTCTGGGCACCCAGGTCGTGGTCAGCGACGGACACCGGATCACGCTCGAGGACGGCGTCACTCTGGCCGGCAGCCTGGCCACCACCGACGTGCTGGTGCGCACCATGGCCCAGCTTCCGGGGATCGGCGTGCCGGCGGCGATCGCGATGGCGACGTCGACACCGGCGCGCCTGCTCGGCGAAACCTGCTGGGGCACGCTGCGCGTCGGCGCCGCCGCGGACCTGGTGGTGCTCGACGGAGAGCTGCGGGTGCAGGCGACCCTGGTGGGAGGCGAGGTCGCGTACCGTCGGGGTCTGGCATGACGGCGGGCGCGATCTTCGAGCGGGAGATCCTGGAGCAGGCTGAGGTCGCGCGCTCCCAGCGGGCGGGCAACGAGGAGGCGGTGCTCGCGGCGGCGAGGGCCATCGCCCAGCGCTCGCCGGCCGGGTTCGTGATCGCGGCGCGGGGCACCTCCGACCACGCCGCGACCTACGCCAAATACCTGCTCGAACTGCGCAACCGCGCGGTGGTCTCGCTCGCGGCCCCCTCCGCGTTCAGCCTCTACCACCAGGCGCCGCGCGTTGACGGCTTCTGCGTGATCGGCATTTCGCAGTCGGGCGCGTCGGTGGACATCTGCACGGTGGTCGAAGAGGCTCGCCGGCAGGGTGCGCTAACGATCGCGCTGACCAATAGGCCGGAGTCGCGGTTGGGGCAGGCGGCGGACCATGTGCTGCCGCTGGGGGCGGGCGAGGAGCGCAGCGTGCCCGCCTCCAAGACCTACACCGCGACGCTCTACCTGCTCGCCATGCTGTCCGACGCCCTGGCGCCCGAGGAGTCGTTCACGGCGGCGATCCAGAGGGTGCCGGAGGCGATCCAGCAGGTGCTCGATGCCTGGCACGACGGGGAGGCCGTGGCCCCGCTGGCGCAGGCGCTCGACGCACCGCGTCTGGCCGTGCTCGGGCGGGGGTTCCACCTGGCCACCGCGCAGGAGATCGCGCTCAAGATCATGGAGACCTCCTACGCGGTGGCCGAGGCCCGTTCCATTGCCGACTTCCAGCACGGGCCGCTGGCGATCATCGAGCCCGGCTTCCCGGTGCTGCTGCTGGAGGCGGGCGGCCCGGCGCTGGCTCAGATGCGGGATCTGCGCGATCAGCTGGGCGGCTTGGGCGCGCTGGTGGTCCAGATCACGGACCAGCCGCCGGCCGGGCCATTGAGCTGGTCGCTGCCTCTGGGGCTGCCGGAGGCGCTCACGCCGATTCCCTTCGCGGTCGCGGGGCAGCTGCTGGCGCTGGCGATCGCGCGCCGCCACGGCTCCGACCCCGACCAGCCGCGCAGCCTGCACAAGGTGACCATCACCCGCTGAGGCGTCGCGAAAGCCCCGTCTGTGGGCAGATGGGGCCTTCGGGCGCCGCTGAAGCACCCATCTGTGGACAGATGGGGTTTATGATCCCGCGCGCATGTCGGAGCGGCATCCGTGGGAGCGGCTGCGCTCGGCGCTGCACCGCGAGGGGCCGGCGCCGGCCAAGGAGCCGCGCCCGCTGAGCGGTGTCACGGTCGACGACTTCCGCGAGTGGGGCTTCCTCGCGGGCCTGACCGCGAAGCAGCCGGAGGAGGGCCTGGTGGGCGTGGCGGGCGCGCACCGGCTGGGCGCGGTGCGCGCCTACTGCCTGGTCGATGAGGCGACGGGATCGGTGCTCGGTGTCGACGTGGCGGTCACCGCGGCGCATCCCGGCGCTCTACCCGATCTGGCGGCCCTCCTCCTGCAGCCGGTGGCGGCCGCGCTCACCGAGCCTCAACGCGCCGCCCTCGACACCTGGCTGCGCGGTCAACTCGGCCATCGAGGTCCCTACAACGCCGTGACCACCCTGCCCGGGCTCCAGTTCGCGGTCGCGATCGACGACGCCAACCCGCGCGGCCGTACCTGGTCGCTCACCGCTCGCGCCACCTGAGGTCCGGCGGCAAGCCCGCGCGGTTCAGCCGACGGTGCGGGCGAGCGCAGTCTGTTCGGCGGGCGTGATCTCGCCCGCCGACTCTTCGATGGTGTCGATCAGGCGGGACTGGGAGATCCAGTACCCGACCATGGGAAGAGTCGGCGCGCCGCCCAGGCCGACCGCGTCCACCACGCGGCGGTGCAAGTCTTCGGGGACCGCCCGCTTGAGCGCCTTGAGATCCCTGATGCCGAGGCGCCGCACGATCGGGATATACCGGTCCATCCCCGAGATCTCGAGCAGCGCGCACTGATGAGCGAACTCGAGCAGACGGTCCGGTGAGATCCCGGTGCGCTTGCTGAGCGTCTCGCGGTCGATCGCCAGCGTGGTGACGTGGAGCAGCTGGTTGGAGTGGCGGATGCCGCGGTCCCGCAGACGCCGCGCGTCGACCGGAGACATGCCCTGCAGGTACTCGAGCGTCTTGACCGCCATCGCGCGCACCCAAGAATAGGCGATCGATAGAGTTGTCCTCACGCCCACCGGCAACGCGGAGAAAGCCTCGCCCATGACGTCCCCACCGCCCGCCCCCGCGCAGGAGCTGGTCCTCGTCCTCGACTTCGGCTCGCAGTACTCGCAGCTGATCGCGCGCCGGATCCGGGAAGCGAACATCTACTGCGAGCTGGTGCCCGGCACCACCCCCTGGGCGCGCCTCGCCGAGCGCCGGCCGAGCGCGCTGATCCTGAGCGGCGGCCCGGCCAGCGTGTATGACGCGAACTCTCCGCAGGTGGACGATGCGGCGCTCGACGCGGGACTGCCCGTGCTCGGGATCTGCTACGGCTGCAACCTGATCGCGCGCGATCTGGGGGGCGAGGTGGTGCCGACCGACCTCCGTGAGTACGGCGCCGCCGAGCTGGTGATCGACGACGGAGGCGCCTTGCTGCGCGGTCTCTCGGGAACGGTGCCGATCTGGATGAGCCACGGGGATCAGGTCCTGCGGCTGCCCCCGGGCTTCGCCAACCATGGGCACACCGTGAACGCCCCCTTCGCCGCCTTCGCCGACCAGGACCAGCGGATCTGGGGCATCCAGTTCCACCCCGAGGTCGTCCACACCCGCGACGGCATGGCGATCCTGAAGAACTTCCTCTTCGACATCGCGGGCCTGCACGGGACCTGGACCCCGAGGTCGGTGGTGGAGGAGGCGACGGAACGGATCCGGGCCCAGGTCGGCGACGGACGGGTGATCTGCGCGCTTTCGGGGGGCGTCGACTCGGCGGTGACGGCGACCCTCGTCCACCGCGCGGTGGGTGATCAGCTCACGTGCGTCTTCGTGGACAACGGCCTGCTCCGCCGGGGCGAAGCGGAGATGGTGCTCGATGTGCTCCACGACAACCTCGACATCTCGATCCGCCACGCGCGGGCCGCCGACCGCTTTCTGGGCGCGCTGGCCGGGGTCACCGACCCTGAGGCCAAACGCAAGGTGATCGGGCGTGAGTTCATCGAGGTCTTCGAAGAAGAGGCGCGGGCGCTGGGCGACATCGAGTTCCTGGCCCAGGGCACGCTCTATCCCGACGTCATCGAGTCGACCGCCAAGGACACCGTGGAGAGCGCCGTCGTCATCAAGTCGCACCACAACGTGGGGGGGCTGCCCGAGGACCTCAGATTCCAGCTGGTGGAGCCGCTCCGCCTGCTCTTCAAGGACGAGGTGCGCCGGGTGGGCCTGGAGCTGGGCCTCCCCGAGGAGATGGTCCACCGCCAGCCCTTCCCGGGGCCGGGCCTCGCCATCCGCTGCCTCGGCGAGGTGACACGCGAGCGGCTCGAGGTCCTGCGCGCGGCGGACTGGATCGT
>WQXW01000229.1 GCA_009781575.1 Solirubrobacterales bacterium | reverse complement strand
GGCGTGGAGCGGCTCGCCGTACCGCGCGGTGGGGGTGTACATCGGCGGCGCCAACATGGCGTGCGCGCAGTCGAACCTGACCGCCGGCTGGGTGAGCGAGGAGTCGGCGGCGGGGTGGCACTTCATCCCCACCTATGTGGGCCTGCAGGCGCCGCACAACAGCTGCGGCTGCGCGGCGATCCGCGCGGGCCAGGCATCGCAGGAGGGCGCGGCGGCGGCCGGCGACGCGGTCAGCCACGCGGCCGCGGTGGGGATCGGGCGGGGCAACCCGATCTACTTCGACATGGAGAGTTACGCGCGGGGCGGCGCCAACAGCGCGGCGGTGTTGACGTTCCTCTCGGCGTGGACCGCGCGGCTCCATGCCGACGGTTATCTGTCGGGCGTGTACAGCAACGCGGACTCCGGCATCAGCGACCTCGTGGCCGCGCGGGCGAGCGGGATGACCGAGCCCGACAACATCTGGTTCGCCGACTGGAACGGGGCGCGGAGCGTGAGCAGCGCATTTCTGCCGGGCGGTGAGTGGGGCGGACATCGCCTGCACCAGTACGAGGGCGGGCACGACGAGAGCCACGGTGGCGTGACGATCAACGTCGACAGCAGCTATCTCGACGGCGCGACCGCGGGCGCCGCCGCGCCGCCGCCACCGCCGGCGCCGCTGTTCCCCAACGGCACCTACATACAGGTGGAAGGCTCCGAATCGGTGTATGAGATGGCGGGCGGCGCGCCGCTGTTCGTGAGCTCCCAGTACTGGGAATCGATCGAAGCGCCGCTGCGGGTACCCACGAAGATCGACCAACAGGAGTGGGCCTCGCTGGACAGCGTGCCGGTGAACGGCACCTTCCTGCAGACCTCGACCGGCGCGGTGTACCGCGTGGCCGGCGGCACGCCGCTGCCGATCGCCAATCCGGGCCTGCTGTTCACCGAGATGCAGCCGGTCACGATCGACCCGTGGGACATCGCCGACATGTCCAGCCCCGAAGCGCACCTCAGCCCCCAGCCGCTGGAAGGCACCGTGGTGGAGGGACTGCCGTCGCGCACCTACTGGCAGTTCGTGGGCGGCGGGCAGCGGCGGCTGACCTCCGCGAACCCCGCGGCGGTGCAGGTCGAAGAAGCGGGATTGGCGGCGTTTGCGCCGATCCCCTGCGTGGTGCCGCGCCTGCACCACCTGACCCTCGCGCAGGCGCGACGGACGCTGCGCCGCGCGGACTGCCGCCTGGCCGCGGTGCCGCCGAGCCTGCTCGCGCGCCGCGCGCGCGTGCGGCGGGTGGTCAAAGAGACCCCCACGGCGCACACGACACACCCGGCGGGCTTTGCGGTCAGCGTCACGCTCAGGTGACCGCGCGTCAACTGGCGCGCGCGCCCAGCAGCGCCTCCAGTCGGTAGGCGAGCGCCTCCAGCGCCAGCTCCTCGGACACGTTGACGGTCAGGCGCAACCGGGTGTCGGCGACCAGCTCCACCCCCTCTCGCAATCGCTGCCGGTCGGCGCCGGCCGCGTCGCGGGCCAGCTCGTGCGATCGATCGAGCGCGTGCACCAGCTCCGGCGCGCCCTCGGCCAGGCAAAGGAGGTCGCGCAACCAAAGCTCCGCCACGCGCAGGCCGAGGTCCAGCGCGCGCGTGCGCTCGCGCCGCTCTGTGCGCCGCGCCGCCTCCTCGCCCTCGCGGCGGTGACGCGCGCGCTCCCGGCGCGGCAGCAGCTCCTGCTCCTCCGCGAGGTGCGCGTCCAGCTGTTCCCGCGCGTGCGCGCCCGCGCGCGCGGCGGCATCGAGGAGCGCCCGCCACGGTCGCTCCTCGGTGCGCCCGTGGAGCGTGGCGCGCACATACGCCTCCGCCGCCCCGCGCAGCGCGCGCCCCTCATCACCGGCCAGCGCGCGCGCGAGGTGCGCGTCGCCCAGGGCCAGGCGCGCGCAAGCCCCGAGCCGCGCCGCCTCACCGTCGTCGGCGCCCGGCCCTGGCCCATCGTCCCGGCCGTCGCCCAGGCCGGCGCGCAGCCGCTCCTCGATGCGCGTGGCGGGCAGCGGGGCGAAGCGCACCAGCTGGCAGCGCGAGGCGATCGTGGCCATCACCTCCCCCACGGAGTCGGCCACGAGGATGAGGTGCACGAACGGAGGCGGCTCCTCGAGGGTCTTGAGCATGCGGTTGGCGGCCTGGTCGTTCATCGTGTGGGCGCGGTCGATCACGAACACGCGGCGCGCGGCCTCGAAGGGCGCGCGCGCGGCGGCGGCGACGACCGGCTCGTCGATGTCGGCGACCAGCATTTCGGCGGCCCCGCTGGGCGTGACCCAGGTGAGGTCGGGGTGGGTGCCGCGCGCGACGCGCGCGCGCACCGACTCGGGCTCGGGGGCGCCCTGCGCCAGCAGCGAGGCCGCCACCGCGCGAGCCGCGGTGCGCCGCCCGCTGCCGGGGGGGCCGTGGAACAGGTAGGCGTGCGAGGGCCGGCCGGCGGGCCCGAGCGCGGGCTCCAGCACCGCGCGCGCGTGGGGCTGCGACTCGAGGGCCGGCAACGCGGAGCGCGCGTTGCCAGGCTCGATCGGCCTTGACCTCTGGAGCGCGTCCCGCGGGGCGGCGCCCGTGAGGGCCGGTGCGTGCGCGGAGTCGCTGCTCACCACGTGGGCCATCGTAGAGCCGCTACGGTCCCGCCATGGCCGGGGGCGCGCTGGTGACGATCGAGGGGATCGACGGCGCGGGCAAGTCGACGCTGGTGGAGGGCCTCACACGCGAGCTGACCGCGCGGGGCGTGAGGGTGGAGGCGCTGCGCGAGCCGGGTGGCGTGCCGGTGTCGGAGCGCGTGCGCGCGCTGGTCAAGGACCCGGCACTCCAGGTGGACCCGCGCGCGGAGGCGCTGCTGTACGCGGCCGCGCGCGCCCAGCTGGTGGGCGAGCGCGTGCGCCCGCTGCTGGCGCGGGGCGCGCTCGTACTGCTGGACCGCTTTGTGGACTCCTCCCTGGCCTACCAGGGCGCGGGGCGGGGCCTGGGCGTGGAGGCGGTGAGGCAGGTCAACCTGTTCGCGACCGGGGGCCTGGAGGGGGACCGCACGCTGCTGCTGCGCATCTCGCCGGAGGTGGCGCGCGCGCGTCAGGGCTCCCGCGCCGAGGCGCCGGACCGCCTGGAGCGCGAGGGGGATGGCTTCTTCGAGGCGATCGCGCAAGCGTACGAGGAGCTGGCGCGCGGGGACCCGGCACGGATCGCGGTGATCGACGCCGCGCGGGGACGGGACCAGGTGCTGCGCGACGCGCTGGCGGCGATCGAGGATCTCGTGTCGGTGGTGAGCGCCCGCGCGGCGCGGTGAGCGGCGGCGTGGTGGGTGCTTTCCTTCCGGTGCGTCTCTCGCGGAGGGACGGGGATGCCGCTCGCTGGGGCGGTTTTCTCCGGATTCCCGCAAAATGCGGCGGCGACCGCTCCAGCGGTGCCGGCCGAGCAGCGTCCGTTGCGTTTTTTGTTTTGAGGATTGGTTCCGCGCGGAATGAATCCTCTTTTTGAATCCCCCAACGGCCCCTCGGACAGGAGTGTTCGAGGAGCCGCGTGCAGGCCAGGCCACTAGCATGAGCGCAGTGCAGCCGCGTTCGCACCCCCGTGGCGCCGCACGCGCCGGCGCGCTGATCCTCGCTCTCTCGGCGGCGCCGTTGCTGGGAGGCGCGCTCGCGCCCCCCCTCGCGCAGGCGGCCGCAGGCGCATACCCGGGGCTGCCCACACCTCACGCGCCCGCCACATCGGGCCAGCCGGCAAGCGCCGCCACGCCACCGGCGAGTGCCACCACGCCGCCGGCCGGCACCGGGCTGCCGGCCAGCGAGAGGCCGGCGCCGGGCACGACCGCTCCGCCGACCGGCGCGACGACCCCGCCGGTCACGGCCACCCCCCACGCCGGAACGACCACTCCGCCGGCCGGCACCACCACGCCGCCCGCCGGCGCCACGACCCCGCCGGCCAGCGCCGGACTGCCCGCCAGCGAGAGGCCGCCGGGCGGCGCGGCCACTACCCCCACCGCGCCGGCGACGGCCGCGGGGCAGCCGGTGGCCCCGGCGGCGGGCGTGGCGGCGGG
>WQXW01000228.1 GCA_009781575.1 Solirubrobacterales bacterium | reverse complement strand
CAGCCCCCGCTCGCCCCCGGCGCAAGTCCAGGCCGAGAGGTTTCTAGATTGAGAGCCTTCTAGATTGAGAGCGTTCTTGATTAGGAGCGGTTGCATCGCGCGCAGGCGCGGGCCTCGAAGCGCCCGACTGCGGCGCGGTGTGGTGGGGGAGCCAGCGACGCGTGAGACTTTGGTCGGCGCCTATCTCATCAGGACGGCAACGCGCGCCTGAAGGCTCTGGCCCCGGGCGGGGATGAAGGAGAGCTCGAGCGGCACCTTCAGGCGGCGGCCGCGGTGGCGGGCCACGAAGCGCTGCTCGCTGCGGGAGAGCTCGAGCGTCAGCGTCACGGTGCCGGCTTTTGCGATCACCCGGCTCGAGCGAAGCACGCCGCCGCCATCGGCGATCAGTCGCCCGGCGGAGGGCACGCTCACGACCACGGTCGCGTGCCTGCCCTTGACGCTGTGGCGGAGCACACGGATCGCGGGCCTGCAGCCCTGCACCGAGATCGGGGTCTGTTGCTTGACCACCGCGCCATTCTGGGCCGTGAACGTGGTCGGCATCACCAGTTTCTCGACACATAGGTCGCCGTTGGCGTCCAGCGCCGAGTATGGCCCCTCGGGCAGCGTCAGTTCGAAGGAGCTGACCGGAAGGTCGGGCACGGCGGGGAATGTCGTGGAGGTGACCCCGCGTTTGTCTATGAACGTTTCCCCCCCGAGGTCGATCGTGATGCCGTAGCCCTGCAACACCATGACCAGTTCGGGGAACTTCTGCCCTCCCTGAGAGACGAAATACGCTGAACCTTACAGAGGGACGGGAAGTATGGGGGTGATCGCCTTGGCAGATCCAACCCTGGATTGCGACGGACAGTTGGCGGGATTCTGATTGAAGACGGAATCCAGACACGCGTGGTTCAAGGTGGACAAACGCGAGGGGAGCGCCTTGGGAAGTTCGACATGGACGCTCTTGATATTCGCCTGGGTCCCCTGCGGCGCTGTGGGATAGGACAGCTTCACACTGAGGCTCGCACCGTTGGTACGCGAGGTCTTCGCAGACGTCGCAACCTTGAAGACCGGTTTGAAGCCGAGCGTGGCGCAGCTCGCCGTCTGGAAGCGGCTGGAGACCGCCGCGGCAGACCCTTGAGCGCTTGTGATCGCACCGGTCACATTCAGCGGCCTGCAATCAGTCGGATTGAAAATGAAGCCTGGCCGGTCGATCATGACGTTGATGGCACGCAGGTCGACTGGGACGCCTTGCAGGATCGTGGGCAGCGAACCGCTTTGCACCGACACCTGCCCGGTGCGCGAGTCGACCGTGATGCTGGCCCGCACCACGACGGTACCGAGATCGAACGGTCCGGCTTCGGCGGGCACCACGATCGACAGCCCAAACGGCCCGCCGCCGTATTTTTCGGTCAGATACACCGGGTCTTCGGGCTTGCCGGACTGCGGCAGCGAGACCGGCTCGCTGCCCACGCCCGCCTCCACCGTGACGTGCCCGATCCTCGAGGCGGCCGGGCAGTCGCCAGCTTCCGCCTGGGCGTTTGCACATGGCGCCACCCTCGAGATCATCCCGGCGACACCGGGGGGCAGTGTCGTCGACACGGTGCTGAACCGCTGTTCGCCGTCGACGCGCCGCAAGGTCATTGTAAACGGGCTGAAGGAGCCACCGAGAGCATTTGCTGTGCCGGCTTCGAAGGTCGGTGCGAACGGCGATTCGCGGCAGGCCGAGCCGCCCGGTCCGCTCGTGATTTCGAATGGATCGATGCTCGGTTCGGCGTTGGGCGTGCCTTCTTCACCGCCGGCGCCGTCGTGGGAGAACGGTTCCAGTAGCGCCGTCGGCTGATAGGAGCCGCACGTGCGCGGTGTCGCCAGCGGCGCTCGTTCGCCCCCGAAGAGGTCGAGCTTCAGACTTTCGAAAGGAAGCTGCGGGTTTTCGTCGAACGTCGTCGTCAGCTGACCGCTCGTCTGATTCAGTTCGACCCGCCCCGCGAGCTTCACCACCACGCCACGTTCGGCTTCTCCGGCCGCCACGTACAACGCGAGCAGCGATTTGAACGGGTTCGCGGTCTGCTGAGCAACGTAGACGCCACCGGTCAGTGGCCTTTCGAGCAGCGGCGTTTCGATCGTGACCCTGCCGACCTTCGAGGCTTCTGGGCAGTTCGCCGGTTCGCCGTTTTCGAGGTCGATGCCCGATTGGCCCACGTGCGAGTCCCTACCGCTCAGCAGCGGACAACCGACCAAGCCGCTCGCCGAGGAAGGATTGACGGTCACCCCGGCGGGCAGGGTCACCTTCGCGTCCTCCAGCTCGGCCTCTGCGAGGCCTGTCGAGTTTGCGTTCTGCGGCACCTTCAGTTCCACATCCAGCCCGCTTGGAGAGTCCGACGCCCTGGAGGTCGGCCGAGCGGCGATCGTCGGTTTGAAGTCGAGCTTGCCACAGCCGGTGATCGCCGGCATCTCGCCGCTCGCGCCGACGAAGGTGCCCGGTTCACGCCAGCTGTCGATGCGCACCGATGCTGCGCGTGGACCCGTGCAGGAGGTCGGGTTGCTGAGAAAAGGGACCGGCGGACCACGTTCCGTGCACGGTTGGGTTTGATATGGCGCTTCGGGAAAATGCGACTCATTGATGTTGCCAGGCCCGGGACAGGACCGTTCGGGATCGTGGCGGGAATCGCTCGGCACGCCCCACAGCGTCACGCTAGCGCCGACCAGCCCTTCGGCAGAGGACACATACAGGGAATCGGCGGTCACGCCGTAGTCGCCTTCCGTGCGGACCCTGGCATCGATGTGCGCGGTGACGTACCCGTTGAAGCGAGCCCCGAACTGAGCGGCAACGCCCGCTGGGGGCACGAGGTTGTATATCGGAGATTCCGTGCGCTTGCCGCCCGCGGTGGCCACCGTCAGAACTCCCACCTGCGAAGCCCCGCTGCAGTCGGCGTGCGCCACGTCATAGGGCACGCACTTGACGACAGCGTCGGGGTTGCCGATCAGGCCGGGGGGCAGTTCGACTTCGACGTCGCGGGGATTCTCCTCCCCGCCCGTGCCCCTTCCTGCGACACGCGTCGTGGGAAGCGCGAACGTGGTCGTCAGCTCATACGGATGGCTGCCAGCGAGCGCGTCGACTTCTGCGGCCGGCCCGAACGCGCCGACCGAGAACGACTGGATGCCGAACGTCGAGAAGGTTTCGTCGGGTCCAATGACGCCTTCTGGCGCCGCCGAGTTGGCCGCGATGAAGCGGTAGTGGTAGGTCGTGTCGAGATGCAGGCCGGCGAGCTGCACGCTCACGGGCGAGCTGAAGAAGCTCGGTTCAAAGCTTTCCGGTGAGCAGCCGACTGTTGTCGCGGCCGCATAGCCCGCGGCCTGAAACTGTTCTTCGTCGACGTACTGAAGTCGACAGGTCGTGGCCAGGTCAGAGGGCTCCACCACCGCCCGCAGTTCGGTGCTGTTTGAAGTCGTGTTCCATGAGGCCTCCGCCTTGATCGTAGGCGCGCCGGCAGACAGGTCGGGGCTGAACACGTAGATCGCGGCACCCGGTTCGGTCAGCTCTTCCGCGGCGAGGAAATCCCCCGTCGAGCGGCTGACGGCAAGACCCAGGACGTGCTGGCTACCGAGCTGTTCGGTGCCAAAGCTCCCCAGCAGTTCTTCGTTTTCGCCGTACTCCTGTATCGAGGTCGCAGGATACGTGTCCGCCTCGTAAACGTGGCCGTTTGTTGGGTCGACGGTCATCGCCAGCGGTTTACCCGATTCGCCGGAGACCGGTTCGATTTCGCCGAACGAGGATAGAAAGGCTCCCGCCGAGCTGAACTTCACGATGTTTTCGTTGATATTCAGCAGGTAGATGTCGCCGTCAGGCGCTATCGACAGCGCGCCGGCTTTTTCGATGTGGGGATCGGAAATCTGGCCCACATACGCCCCGGCCGGGCTGAACTCATCGATCACGCTGTGGGTGCGATCGGAGACGTAAACCTCGCCGTTCGAGTCGACGGCGATGCCCGTCGGCTCAAGCGATTCCTGCGGCGTCTCGCTGCCGGTCGCGCCGTCGCACTCGTGTTCGGCTTCTGTGGTTGACCGTGATGCCGGT
>WQXW01000227.1 GCA_009781575.1 Solirubrobacterales bacterium | reverse complement strand
TCCCCAGCGCCAGCCCGCCGTCGAACCAGCGCAGGTTGCGCCCCGACAGCGCCCGCAACAGCTGATCGCGCGCGCCGCCCTTCAGCGTCACACGCGCGTCGCCCGGCATCGCCGGGAGCGGGCGCGTGATCTGCACCTGCGGCGGGCTCGAGCTCGCGGTGAACCGACCCGAGGAGGCCGCCACCTGGTTGAACCCGTCGTTGACCCGCACCCGCACCCGCGCCGCGTGTGAGCCGGCGAAGTAGAAGCCCGGCAGCAGCGCGCTCCCCGTGTTGGCGCCAATGAAAATCGTGCGCCAGCTGTGACCGCCGTCGCGCGAGTAGTCGATCGAGGCGATCAGCTGCCGGTGATCGCGGTCGCTCGCGCGCCAGCGCACCAGCACCGAGCGCTTCCCGCCCACGCGCGCGCCGGCGCGCGGCGCCGTCACCACCACGCGCGGCGGGTGGCGATCGCGCACGCGGGTCGCCAGCACCGTGCCGCCCGCCGCGAGCGTCACCGAGTCGGCGCCCACCGCGGGAACTTCGGCGGTCAGTTCGTCCAGCGGGCCGAAGCCGTCCACGTGGCCCACCGCGAAGCTCATCGGCACCGTTGCCAGCGCCTGGCCGCGCGCGCCGTGCGCGGTGAGCGTGTAGAGGGTCGAGCTGCCCGCCGGCAGCGCCGGACCGATCGCCGGCCCGACGCTCGCGATGTGGGTGCCTTCGGCCGTGACGAACGCCGTCACACGCAGGCGGGAGGGATGCACCGAGGCCACCCACGCGAGCGCGCCCGCGTGCGCGTGCGCGCCGCGCGCCGCGGCCGACGCGGCTGTGGCGGTCATGTTCGCCTGCCCGCCCGGACCGCCTGTGCCGCCGGCGCCGCCCGCGCCGCCCATGCCCGCGCCGCTCGCGCTCGCGCCCGCGCCCGGGCCCGGGCCACCGGCGCTCGCCGACGCGCCCATCGGCGAGCGGAAGCGTTCGAACACCTTTTCCCAGTTGATCGCGGAGATCCAGTTGCCGCCGTCGCCGAAGCCGCGCGTGGGCGAGCAGTAGGACATGAAGTCGTAGTACTCGCTCACGCCGCCCAGGCCGTCGGCGAGCACCGTGTAGGGGTGGGTGCTCATGTTCAGGCCCAGCATCATCGCCTGGCCGAAGCCTTCCGAGGGGTTGGGGTCGTTGTCGTTTGTCGGCGTTCCCTCGACCGCCTCGACCACGTCCTCGCTGTCGCCGAGCTTCAGCGGCCACGGCGTGCCGGTTTCACCGCCGTCGTCGCCGTCGCCGTCCTGCCCGCCCCCGCACTCCACGCTGGCGTGCGCGAGCCCGAAGAGGTGGAACATCTCGTGCGCCACCGATGTGAACGGGCGGTCGTTGCCGGTATTGGGTTCCGGCGCGTACACCACCACCGAGGAGTGGCCGCTCGTGAGGCCGTTTATCCCCGTCGGCAACACGCCGATCCGCGCGAACCCCGGGTTGCCGTTGTTGTTGGCCCATTCGTCCACGAGCGCCTTCGCTTCGCTTGCCTTTTCGCGCGCCGACTTTTTCGATTCGACGATTTTCGTAACGTCGATCGTCGCCGCGTAGGGGAGGATCTGAAAGCCCGTGTCCGACAGCGGCGTGACGAGCTTGGCGTCGGCGAACGTTTCGCTGGCCGCGACCGGGCTCTTTTTGTTGACGCTCATCGCCACGGTCGCCAGGGTCACGTTTTCGGTGCCGTTGAACGTCACCCCGTTGAGCGTGAACGAGTTGTTTTCCCCGCACGAGGGCGCGCTGCATTCCACGTACTGCGGGCCCGTGAACGTCGGCAGCGGCGGCAGCACTTCCGCCTTCAGCGTGATCGTCCCCGCGGTCGTCCAGTCTTCCGGCAGCGTGAAGGTGTAGGCGTTCCGTTCGCTTTCGCGCTCCGGTTCGAACACGGGCGCTGGGTCCGGCTCGCCCGTGTCGGGCAGCGAGGCAGGGCCGTAGTCGGTGTACAGCGGGCTGTCGGCGAGCTCCACGCCGTTGCGGTAGGCGTGCAGCAGCGCGCCCGCGCCCGGCACGCCGCCCGCGGGCGCGCCGTGGGCGTCCGCGTAGAAGCGCACCGCGGTGCCCTTGCCGGCGACGAGCGGGACGCCGTTGTACTGCTGCCCCGAGCCTCCTCCGCTCGGCAGCAATACGCCGGTGGTCCGCTGCACGCCCTGTGTCACGTCGATCCCCTGCGCGCGCAGGTCGAAGTTGCCGCTGACGGCTAATTCGAATGTGGCCGAGCGCGGCGCCGGTCCCACGCCCGCGCCGCCCGGCGTGCCGGTGATCGTCACCTTCGCGCCGATCGCCGGCGGCGCGTTCGCCGCGGCGCTCAGCTCGACGGTCACCGTGCTGCCGTCGCCACCGCTGGTCGGGTTGGCGCCGAAGCTCGCGCTCACACCCGTCGGCAGGCCGCCAGCGGCGAGCGCGATCGGTCCGCTCGAGCCGCTGCTGCGGTGCACTGTGAGGGTGACGCTCGCGCTCTTGCCCGCGAGCACCGTCGTGCCCTGCGGGAAGACCGTCAACCCGAAGTCGGCCGCCGCGCTCTTCGGCACTTCATCGAAGCTCACATCGTCGATCGCGACACAGCTCGACGCTCCCGGCCCTTCGACCCTGATGAAGGCGATTCGGCTCTGCGGGTCGACGATTTCGAGCTTGTTGTCGATCTTCGTGTCCGGGAAGGTCGTCGTGACGTTCGAGCTCGCCACCACGTTGCCCGACAGGTCGTATCCGGTAAGGGTGATCTTCTCGCCCCCGAGGCCGAAGGTGTCGCCCACGTACATGCTCACGTGGTTGCGCGGCGCCGCGAATTTCGCATCCATTTCCACCCGGTTGACCTCCAGGCCGCACGCGCCGCCCTGCTCGATGTTGAGCACGTTGGGCGCCGAGTGCGCGCCGGGCGTGCTCATCGCGCTCGGCACCAGTCCGCGTCCGTGCGGTCCTTCGCCGAACACGATCCCGTCGGATTCGTACTGCTTTTCGATCGCCGTCCCGCTTGCGATCGGCTTGCCATCCGGTTCGGTGTCGAAGTTGACCGTCGTGTCCGCCGCGCGGGCGAGCGCCGGAGCGAGTGCGAGCGCAACGAGCACGCCGGGCGGCGCGAGCGCGAGCGTGTGAATACCGCGCGCGGCCCTTCGGTGCATGCTCCCCCGCCCCGCGCGGCGCGGCCTTCGGTCCCCCTGCGATCTCCTGCTCGGCCTGCTCATGCTGCCCCCCGTGGTCGCGCACCTGGCCCGGCGCCGGGCTGCCGCCGATCGAGGCGTCACCCGGCAGGCGCAAGATTAACACCCACACCGCGCGCCGGCACTGGAACATTCGTCCAGCGCGATTCACGCGTCCGACGGTGCCGCTCGGGCTCCGGCCGTTGCGTGTTTTGTTTTTTGGATTGGTTCCGCGCGGAATGGATCCTCTTTTTGAATCCCCCAACTGAGCCTCGGACAGGAGTGTTCGGGGCCGCGCGGCGGCGCGCGGCTAGCCCCCTCGCATGCGGCGCAGGTAGTGCGCGATCCGCGTCCAGATGTTCAGCGGGCGATCGCGGCGCTGCGTCGGCTCCACGATCGAGCCCGCCAGGTGGCGCGCATCGGCCGCCACGCGGCTCGCCGCGCTGGTTCGATTGTCCGGTTCGATCTCGAGGCTCGATGCCGGCTCGAGGAACGGCCCGAGCCCCTGCGCCTCCTCGCGGCTCAGCCGCAGGTGCACCACGCCCACCTCGATGCCGCCCACCTGCTCCGCCCTCACGTAGCGCGGCTGCCCCATGCCGCTCGTGGAGATGGAGAGCCCGTCGAAGATGTCCCTACGCTCATCGCCCGCCACCTCATCGACCGCGCCGATCGCGCTGCCGTCCGCGGCGAGCACCCGCCAGCCCGGCTTGATCTGCAGCCACGACGCGGGATCCATGGGATGCGATTCTCGCAGAGCGCCCCCGTGGGGGCTCAGCGCAGGTGTGGGGGGTGTGCGAACAGCGCCGTCAGACGGCCCGAGTGTGGGTTGCGCGCGTCCCCCAGCGCCGGCAGGCCGAGCGCTTGCTCGATCGTGCCCAGCACGCCGTAGTGGTCCACCGGCGTGCGCGAGCGCGCGCCGCCCCGCAC
>WQXW01000226.1 GCA_009781575.1 Solirubrobacterales bacterium | reverse complement strand
GCGCCCCGGCACCCCGGCGCCGCCGGAGCGGGAGCGGGCGCGTTGGTCAGTCGCCGAGGCGCTGCTCGAGCGCGCGCAACTGCTCGCGCAGCGCCTCCGGCAGGCGCTCGAACTTGGCGTAGTGCTCCTGGATGGCGGGCAGCTGGGCGCGCCACTCCTCGGAGTCGACCCGCAGCAGCTCGGCGACATCCTCGCGCGAGACCTCCACGCCCCTGGTGTCGAGACCCTCCGCGCCCACCGGCGGGAGCAGCCCGATGGGCGTGTGGGTGGCCGCGCCGTGGCCGGCGCAGCGGGCGAACACCCAGGCCAGCACGCGCGAGTTCTCGCCGAAGCCGGGCCACAGGTAGCGGCCGTCGCCGTCCTTGCGGAACCAGTTGACGTAGAAGATCCTCGGCAGCTTGGCGGCGTCCGCGCGACGGCCGATCTCGAGCCAGTGGGCGAAGTAGTCGGCCATGTTGTAGCCGCAGAACGGCAGCATCGCGAAGGGGTCGAAGCGCAGCTCGCCCACCTTGCCGGCCGCCGCGGCGGTCTTCTCGGAGCTCATGGTCGAGCCCAGGAACACGCCGTGCTCCCAGTCGAAGGCCTCGGTCACCAGCGGGACCACCGAGGAGCGCCGCCCGCCGAAGAGGATCGCGGAGATCGGCACGCCCTCCGGGTCCTGCCACTCGGGCGCGATCGCGGGGTCCTGCGAGGCGGGCGCGGTGAAGCGCGCGTTTGGATGCGCCGCCGGCGTGTCGCTGGCGGGCGTCCAATCGTTGCCGCGCCAGTCGATCAGGTGCTCCGGCGGCTCCTCGCTCAGCCCCTCCCACCACACATCGCCGTCGTCGGTGAGCGCGCAGTTGGTGAAGATCGCGTCGCGCTCGATCGTGCGGATCGCGTTGGGGTCGGTGCGCTCGCCGGTCCCGGGCGCCACGCCGAAGAAGCCGGCCTCGGGGTTGATCGCCCACAGCCGCCCGTCGTCGCCGAACTTCATCCACGCGATGTCGTCGCCGATCGTCTCCACCGTCCAGCCCTCCAGGGTGGGGATCAGCATCGCGAGATTGGTCTTGCCGCACGCCGACGGGAAGGCGGCGGCGATGTACTGGACCGCGTCCTCCGGCGAGGTCAGCTTGAGGATCAGCATGTGCTCCGCCATCCACCCCTCATCGCGTGCCATCGCGGAGGCGATGCGCAGCGCCATGCACTTCTTGCCCAGCAGCGCGTTGCCGCCGTATCCGGAGCCGTAGGACCAGATCTCCCTGCTCTCGGGGAAGTGCACGATGTACTTGCTCTCGGAGTTGCAGGGCCACGGCACGTCGTCGGCGCCGTCCTCCAGTGGCATGCCCACCGAGTGCAGGCACGGCACGAACTCCCCCCGCGCGCCCAGCGCCTCCAGCGCATCCGCGCCCATGCGGGTCATGATGCGCATGTTGGCCGCCACGTAGGCGGAGTCGGTCAGCTGAACGCCGATCTGGCTCTTGTCGGAGCCCAGCGGCCCCATGCAGAACGGCACCACGTACATCGTGCGCCCCCGCATCGCGCCGGCGAACAGCTCGCGCAGCTCCTCGCGCATCTGCGCGGGGTCGCGCCAGTTGTTGGTCGGGCCCGCGTCGTCCTGGTCGAGCGAGCAGATGAAGGTGCGATCCTCCACGCGCGCCACGTCCGCGGGGTCGGACAGCGCGAGGTGGCAGTTGGGGCGGCTCTCCTCGGAGAGCCTCTGGAAGGTGCCCGCCTCGACGAGCCCCTCGCACAGCTCGTCGTACTCGTCCTGTGAGCCATCACACCAACGCACCTCCTCCGGCTCGGTGAGGGCGGTGATCTCCTCCACCCACTCGATCAGGCGCTTGTGCTTGGTTGGTGCGTTGGCGGTGATTTCCATGACGGACGGGCGGCTCCTCCAGTGTCGCTGACTGGCTTCCCGCGCGCGAGCGCCGCGGCCGCGCGGGGAGGCGAGAATCGAAAAACGCCCAACGGGCGCCCCGGGAGACTACCGCACCGGTCCAGCGCCCCGTCACTCAACGCCGCGGAGGCGTTCCATTTTGCGTGCCGCCTTGATCCGGCTGATCGCGATCATATTGATCAAATCGGGCAGGCAAAACAGCTGTCGCGAACACACCTGCCAGAGGTGCCGTTGGGTGAATTCAAAAGAGGATTCGTTCCGCGCGGAACCAATCCCCAAAACAAAAGACGAAACGGACGGAGCTCGAGCGGCGGCGCTGGCCCGGGGCCGGCTACTCGACGTTGCCCTCGGCGCCCACACCGCCGGGGTGGCGGCGGGGCACCAGCACGACGCGCTTGAACTCCGCCACCAGCGTGCCGTCCTGATTGAAGACGCGCGTGTGCACCCGCACGGTGCCGCGGTCGGGCTTGGACTGGGACTCGCGCCGCTCCAGCACCTCCGACTCGCAGAAGAGCGTGTCGCCGTGGAACACCGGCGCGGGGTGCATGAGCTCCTCGGTGGCCAGGTTGGCGATCGCCTTGCCGCTGACGTCGCTGACCGACATGCCGAGCGCGAGCGAGTAGACCAGCGGCCCCACCACCACGTTGCGCCCCTGCTGGGATTTGGCGGCGTACACGTCGTTTATGTGCAGCGGGTGGTGGTTCATCGTGAGCAGGCAGAAGAGGTGGTCGTCGGCCTCGGTCACAGTCTTGGCGGGCCAGTGCTTGTAGACGTCGCCCACCTCGAACTCCTCCAGGTAGCGCCCGTAGGGGTGCGCGCCGCTGGCCTCGCGCGCGGCCTGCTCGGTCTGGAGCGGCGCGCGCCCGTCCTGGGCGGGAGGCTGCGCCAGCTGCGTTGTGGGAGTGTCGCTCATGTGGGGGCAACTCTACCGTCCCGCCGCGCGCCCGTGGTCCGCGCGCCAGGCGCTACCGTTCAGGCCCCAGGCCCCCAGACGACACCAGGAGCCCCGCATTGCGCAACCCACGCGACTTCGAAAAGCCCCTCGCGATCGGCGCGCCGCAGCCGGCGCGCGAGATCCCCTTCAAGCCGTCGCGGATGATCCACTTCCTCGACTTCTCGCTCGAGAAAATGGTGGCGAAGGTGCCGGAGATCGCGCCGACCGTGGACATCCTGCTGGGCAACCTCGAGGACGCGATCCCGGTCGATCGCAAGGAGGGGGCGCGCGCGGGCCTGATCAGGGTGGGGCGCGAGATGGACCTCGGCGACACGGCGCTGTGGACGCGCGTGAACGCCCTGGAGTCGCCGTGGGTGCTGGACGACCTCACGGAGATCGTGAGCGAGATCGGTGAGAAGATCGAGGTGGTCATGGTCCCGAAGGTGGAGGGCCCGTGGGACATCCACTATGTCGACCGGCTTCTGGCCCAGCTGGAGGCGAAGGCGGGGCTGGAGCGGCCGATCCTGGTGCACGCGATCCTCGAGACCTCGCTGGGGGTGGCCAACCTGGAGGAGATAGCGGCGGCGTCGCCGCGCATCCAGGGCATGAGCTTCGGCCCGGCCGACCTGGCGGCGTACCGCCGCATGAAGACAACGCGCGTGGGCGGCGGGCACCCGGGCTACCGCACGATCGCGGACCCCGATCCCGAGAGCCCGGACCTCCCCCGCCCCTCCCACCAGCAGGACCCCTGGCACTACTCGATCGCGCGCATGGTCGACGCCTGTACTGCGGTGGGCGCGCTGCCGTTCTACGGGCCGTACGGCAACATCGAGGACACCGAGGGCTGCGAAACGCAGTTCCGCGCCGCGTTTCTGCTCGGGTGCGTGGGCGCCTGGTCGCTGCACCCCAAGCAGATCGGAATCGCCAAGCGCGTCTTCTCCCCCGATCCCGAGGAGGTGGCGTTCGCGAAGAAGGTGATCGAGGCGATCCCGGACGGTCGCGGCGTGCACATGATCGACGGCAAGATGCAGGACGACGCCACCTGGAAGCAGTGCCAGGTGATGGTCAAACTGGCGGAGATGCTCGCGCGC
Source organism: Solirubrobacterales bacterium (assembly GCA_009781575.1). Classification (GTDB taxonomy): domain Bacteria; phylum Actinomycetota; class Thermoleophilia; order Solirubrobacterales; family Solirubrobacteraceae; genus Palsa-744. The sequence continues at coordinate 163 of WQXW01000226.1, read as the reverse complement.
AAGGACCCCGAGCTGGCCGAGCTCTACGGCTTCGCGCCGCTGGCGGCCTGAGCGAAGCCGCCCCGCCGCGCCGGTGAGGGGGTGCTCATCGTCGAGCTTGGCGCCGGCGCGCGATCTCGAACACACCTGTCCGAGTCGCCGTTGCGTGTTTTGTTTTTTGGAT
>WQXW01000225.1 GCA_009781575.1 Solirubrobacterales bacterium | reverse complement strand
GTTCGAGGCGGGCCTATTCGCCCTCGCCCTCGCCCTCGCCTCCGCGCTCGCGCTCGCGCTCGCGGCCCCGGGTCTCGGAGCCGCCGTACTCGGGCAGGTTCTTGATCCCCTCGCGGGTGCGCCACTTGGAGTAGTTGTCCTCCATCGCGTCGATCAGCTCGCGCATGAAGCGGGGCGAGAGGTTGATGCGCGAGACGACCACGCCGGGCACCTCCTCGGACTCGACCTCGTGGTCGACGCGGGCGAAGGTGACCGTGAACTCGTAGTCGGAGTGGCTGACGTTGGCGAAGTTGGAGTAGACACCCCCCATGATCTCGGGGGAGAGATGGATGTTGATGTGGCGCTCGGCGCCGGGGTCGGGTTGGTTCACGGGGCTAGTATCGCAACCCGTGGCGGTGGCGGCGTTCTCCCGTCGAGTGGACCGGGGGCGAGCATGTTGGTGAGCGTGATCGCGCAGGGCCGCCTGCGTGCGCCGTATCGCGACGACGTCGAGCACTACGCGAGGCTGCTGTCGCGATACGCGCGGGTGGAGCAGATCGAGGTGCGCGACGGGGACGCGCTGGCGCGGCGCGTGCCGGCGGGGGCGTTCGTGGTGCTGCTGGCGGCGGACGGGCGGGGCTGCGACAGCGTGGCGTTTGGCGAGCTGATCGAGCGCAGGCGCCAGTCGGGGCGCGATCTGGCGTTCGTGATCGGAGGCCCGTTCGGGAACCCGCGGCTCGAGCGCGTGGACGAACGCATCTCGCTGGGCCCGATGACGTTGCCGCACCAGCTGGCGCGCGTGGTGCTGCTCGAGCAGCTCTACCGGGCCCATAAGATCCTCGCCCGCGAGCCCTACCACCATTGAGCCCCCATGCACCGGCCCTCACCTCCGCTGGCACCATACCGTGGCGTCCACATGACGCGGCGCCCCACATGACGCGGCGCGCCACATGAGCGGCGCGCGCACGAGGGTGGGCGAGCTGCGCGAGGCGGTGCTGGCCGCGGCGGATGAGCTGCTCGGGCGGCGGGCGTGCGATCGGGGTGGCGAGATCACGCTGGAGCGGCCGAGGAGGCCGGACTTTGGCGACTACTCGACCAACGCGGCGCTGCTGCTGGCGGGCGAGCTCGGGCGCGCGCCGCGCGAGGTGGCGGAGCGCTTGGGCGAGCGGCTGGCGGAGCGCCTGGGCGAGAGCGTGGAGCGCTGCGAGGTGGCGGGCCCGGGCTTCCTGAACCTGTTCCTCAGCGACGCGTGGCACCTGGATTCGCTGCGAGCGCTCGTGGGGGCGGGCACGGAGCACGGCGCGGGCGGCGCGCAGGCGCCCGAACGGGTGCTGATCGAGTTCGTGAGCGCCAACCCGACCGGCCCGATGCACGTGGGCCACGCGCGCAACGCGGCGTACGGCGATGCGCTGGCGCGGCTGCTGGCCTTCCACGGTCACCACGTGGTGCGCGAGTTCTACGTGAACGACGCGGGCTCGCAGATCGGCAAGCTGGGCGAGTCGATCGCGGCGGTGGCGCGTGGCGAGGAGCTGCCGGAGGACGGTTACCGCGGCGAGTACGTGGGGGAGCTGGCGGCGGCGCTCCCGGGGGCGAGCTCGCGCGGGGGGGCGGAGCTCGGGCGCGAGGCGGTGGCGATGATGGTGGACCACATGGAGCGCATACTCACCCGCTTTGGAGTGAGCTTCGAGCACTGGGCGTATGAGAGCGCGATGCACGCAGGCGATCCCAGCCCGGTGGAGCACACGCTGGCGATGCTCGAGCAGCGGGGGCGCAGCTACCGCGCGGAGGGCGCGGTGTGGCTGCGCACCACCGAGGGGGGCGACGACAAGGACCGGGTGCTGGTGCGCTCCAACGGCGAGTACACCTACTTCGCGTCGGACATCGCCTACCACCAGGACAAGCGCGAGCGGGGCTTCGAGCGCCAGATAGACGTGTGGGGCGCGGACCACCACGGCTACATCGAGCGCATGCGCGCGGCGTACGCGGCGCTGGGCGGCGATCCGGCGGAGCTCGAGCTGCTGATCATGCAGCTGGTGCACCTGGTGAGGCGGGGCAAGCGTGTGCAGATGTCCAAGCGCGAAGGCCAGTTCGTCACGCTCGAGCAGCTGCTGGACGAGATCGGCGTGGACGCGGCGCGCTGGTATCTGGTGGCGCGCTCGCACGACACCACGATCGACCTCGATCTGGACCTGGCGGTGGAGCGGTCGAGCGAGAACCCGGTGTACTACGTGCAGTACGCGCACGCGCGCATCGTGGGGATCCTGGCGAAGGCGGGCGAGGCGCGCGTGCAGGCGGCGCTGGCGGAGACGGCGGCCGGGGCGGCCGGGGCGGCTGGGGCGTCGGAGGCGGAGTGGAAGGCGCGGCGCGAGCAGGGGCTGCACGAGTCGGAGCGGGCGCTGATCAAGCGGCTGCTGGACTTCCCCGGCGAGGTGGAGGAGGCGGCGCGGCGGCGCGCGCCGCACCGGATGGCGGCGTTCGCGTTGCAGACGGCGCAGGAGTTCACCGCGTTCTACAGGGATTGCCGTGTGGTGGGCGCGGAGCCGGCACAGGTGGAGTCGCGTCGCATCGCGCTCTCGGTGGCGGCGCGGCGCACGATTGCAAGCGCGCTCGAGCTGCTCGGCGTGAGCGCGCCGCTGCAGATGTGAGCGGCGGCGGGCGGCGGCGGCCGGCGTCAGTCGAAGCGCTCCATGTCGGCCTCCAGGCGGGCGGACTCGGAGGGCGAGAGCGGGGGCATGGGCGCGCGCGCGGCAGCCCCACTGGTGCGCCGGCGCCAGCGGGGCAGCAGCGTCGCGATCAGCCCCAACAGCGCGGCGATCACGGCGACGGGGACCAGGTAGACGGCCAGGTCGAAGCCGCGCGCGCGGGGCAACCCGAGCACCGATTCGCCGTACTGGGATACCAGCGCGCGCTTGATCTGCGCTTCGTCGCGTCCCTGGGCGATCAGTTCGCGGATGAAGGCGCGCTCCCGTTCGGCCTGCGGCGAGACAGCGACGTTCAGTGGAATCTTGCAGGTCACGCACATGACCTGCCGTTCGATGGCGGGCAGCAGCGAGGCGCCCGCGCCTGCGGTCGCGGTCGCGTCTGCGCGGGCCGCATGGGGCGCACGGCCCGCGGGCGCCGCGGCGGGCGGGGACCCTGCGGTGGCCCCGGCATTGGACGGGGCGGCTGTGGCGCGCAATGCGCCTGCGGTGCCGGACGCGGAGGCGGTGGGGGCGACACCGATCACGGTGGCGGCGACGGCGGCCAGCGTGGCAGCGCGGGCGGGGCTCATGCGCTCTGCGCCAGCGCGAGTGCGCGTTGGAGGAAGCGCTCGTCGATTTCGCCTCGGGAGATCATCACGATCCGGCCGGCGCGGTCGATCAGGAAGCTCTCGGGCAGCGCCTCGGTGCCGTAGGAGCTGGTGAATTCGCCGGTGACGTCGCGCAGGCTGGGATAGGTGAGCGCGTAGTGGTGCACGAACCTCAGCGAGTCGGGCGTGGTGTCGCGAAACGTGACGCCCAGCACGGTGGCGTGATGTGGCTGGAGCTGGCGTTGGGCGCGCTCCAGCAGAGGGGCCTCCTGCTGGCAGGGCACACACCAGGAGGCCCAGAAGTTGAGCAACACCACCTGGCCTCGGTAGGAGGCGAGCGACACCGAGTGCCCGCCCTGGAGCGGGGGCAGCGCGCGGTTGGCTTCGGGCGCGACCGGGTCGCGATGGTGGGCGAGTTCGTCGTCGAGCGTGCGGCTGGCGGACTGGGCGGAGACGCCGTACACGAGCAGCGCGACCAGCGCGGCGCCGGCGAGCGAGACTAGGACCGACACGATCGAGCGTTTCACGAACCCCAAGCGTAGGGATCGGCCGGCGGCGGGGCCGCGCCTGGCGGGCGTGGGGGCCGTCGTAACATCTGGCAGGCGCGGCGGTAGCTCAGTTGGTAGAGCGTTGGCTTCCCAAGCCAAAGGTCGCGGGTTCGAGGCCCGTCCGCCGCTTGCGGTGCGAGTAGTGGCGCCGCCGACCGCTCGATCGTAGCGCCGCGCCGGGCCCACACACGCCCACCTGCCCCCGTGGTGCCCGCCGTGGGATACCCTTGCGGCTCGGGCCAGAGCATCTCTGGCCCCGT
>WQXW01000224.1 GCA_009781575.1 Solirubrobacterales bacterium | reverse complement strand
TGACGGCCTGCGTGGCCGTCGCCGTGGGTGGCGCCCTCGCCGTCGCGGCCGCCGGCTGTGGCTCGACCTCGCCGCCCGGCGCATCGAACACCGCCACCACGGCCGCCGGCGGCTCCAGCGGCGCGTTCCCCGTGTCGGTGCGCGGGCCGGGCGACGCGACCGTGCTGGCGCGCGCGCCCCGCCGGATCGTCTCGCTCTCGCCCACCTCCACCGAAGATTTGTTCGCGATCGGCGCGGCGGGCCAGGTGGTGGCGGTGGACGACGAGTCCGACTACCCCAAGAACGCGCCCCGCACGAAGCTGTCCGGCTTTCAGCCGAATGTGGAAGCGATCGCCAACTATCGCCCCGATCTGGTGGTGATCTCCGATGAGAGCCCCAGGTCGCTGGCGCCCGCGTTGCGCGCGCTCCACATACCCGTGCTGATCGGCCCGGCCGCGCGATCGCTGACACAGGCGTATGAGCAGATCGAACAGCTCGGGGAGGCGACCGGGCACGTCGCGCAGGCGCGCGCGCTGGTGGGCGGTATGCAGTCGCGCATCGCCGCCGGCGTGCGCGCGGCCCAGCGCCGGGGGCACGGCCTCGGCGTGTACGACGAGATCAGCCAGGAATACTACGCCGCGGCGTCGAGCACCCCGATCGGTCAGCTGTTCACGCTGTTCGGGTTGCACAACATCGCCGACCGCGCGCCCGACCCGCACGGTCTCGGCTATCCGCAGCTCTCGGATGAGTACATCGTCTCCTCCAATCCCAGCATCGTGTTTCTCACCGACACACTGTGCTGCAATCAGACTGCCGCCTCTGTGGCGGGCCGGCCGGGTTGGTCGCACATGACCGCGGTGCGCAAGCACACGATTGTGGCGCTCGACGAAGATATCGCCTCGCGCTGGGGGCCGCGCACGGCCTCGTTGGCGGAAGAGATCGCGCACGCGATCCAGCGCGCGCACGCGGCGGGAGTGTGAGCAGCGAACCCGACATTCCCCGCGTCGCGCCCTCCCCGCACAGGGGCCTCGCCCTGGTCGCCCGGGTCGCCCGTGTCGCGGGGGTCGCGCGTGTCGCCGGGGTTGTCGGGCTGCGCGCTCGCGCGGCCGCGGTTGGCGAGGGGCTGAGCCTGCGCTGGGCGCTGATCGGCGCGGCGGTGCTCGTCGGTTCACTCTTGGCGGGGCTTGCGATCGGCCCCGCGTCGCTGAGCGTGGGGGCGATCGTCTCCGACATCGCCAGCCGCGTGCCGGGCCTCTCGGTGGGGCATCGCCTGGACGCGCTCGACGGGGCGGTGCTCTGGCAGATCCGCGCGCCCCGTGTGGTCCTCGGTGCGATCGTCGGCGGCACGCTGGCCTGTTCCGGCGCCGGCTACCAGGCGGTGTTTCGCAACCCGCTCGCCGAACCGTACATGCTCGGTGTCGCCGCGGGCGCCGGCCTGGGCGCCACCGCGGAGATCGTGTACGGGCCGCCCGGCGCGCGCACCCTGCTGATCGGGGCCGCTTTCGTGGGTGCGCTGTTGGCGGTTGCCGCCGCCTATGCGCTGGGCCGCTCGCTGAGCGGTCGCGATGTGTCCACGTTGATACTCGCGGGGATTGCGGTGAGTCTCTTCCTGACCGCGGTGCAGACGTTTCTGCTGCAACGCCACACCGGCAGCGAGGCGGCGGTGTACGCATGGCTGTTGGGCAGCCTCGACACCTCCGGTTGGAGCGACGTGCTGCTGGTCCTCCCATATGTCGCGTTCAGCCTGGCGGTGTTGGTGGCGCACCGGCGCGTGCTCGACGTGTTGCGTCTCGGCGACGAGGAGGCGCAAGCGCTCGGCGTGCACGTCGCGCGCGTGCGGCTCGTGGTGGTGTTCGCCGCCACGCTCGGCACCGCCGCCGTGGTGGCGGTGAGTGGGCTGATCGGCTTCGTGGGGGTGGTGCTGCCCCATGCGGTGCGCCTGCTGGTGGGCGCCAGTTACCGGGTGATCATTCCCCTGTCGGTCGCGTTCGGCGCCTCCTTTCTGGTGCTCGCCGACATCGTGTCCCGCACCGCGCTCGCGCCCGCGGAAGTGCCGGTCGGCGTGATGACCGCCTTCGTCGGCGCGCCCTGCTTTGCGCTCGTGCTGCGCGCCACGCGCTCGGAGACGCTGTGATCACATGCCCGGAGACCCGGTGATCACACGCCGGGAGATGCCGTGATCGAGGCGGATGCGCTGAGTGTCACATTGGGCCAGGCGCGCGTGGTGAGCGAGCTCTCGCTGCGGGTGCCCGCGGGGGGCTGGCTCACACTGATCGGCCCCAACGGCGCCGGCAAGAGCACCGTGCTGCGCGCGCTCGCCGGCCTGCTCGAGTATGAGGGATCGGTGCGGGTGCGCGGCGCGGAGGTGTCGCGCACTCCGCGGCGCGAGCTCGCGCGGCGCGTGGCGTTTCTGCCACAGAGCCCACAGCTGCCGGTGGACATGAGCGTGCGCGAGTACACCGCGCTCGGGCGCACGCCCCACCTCGGGTACCTGGGGCGCACCGGCCACGGCGACCAGCAGGCCGTCGGCGGCGCGCTGGAGCGGCTCGGGCTCGTGGGGATGGCGGCGCGGCGGCTCGGCACGCTCAGCGGCGGCGAGCGCCAGCGCGTGGTGCTGGCGCGCGCGCTGGCGCAGGAGGCGGAGGTGCTGCTGCTGGACGAGCCCACCTCGGCGCTCGACGTGGGCCGCCAGCAGGATGTGCTGGATCTCGTCGGCGAGCTGCGTGTGCGCCGCGGCCTGACCGTGGTCGGCGCGCTGCACGATCTGACACTCGCCGGCCAGTACGCCGAGGAGCTGTTGCTGCTCGACCAGGGCGCGATCGCCGCGCACGGGCCGGTGGAGGAGGTGCTGCGCGAGGGGCTGCTCGCCCGCCACTACCGCGCGCGCCTGGCGGTCGGCGCGCCCGCGGGTCACGGATTGATCGTCACCCCGCGCCCCGCCGAGCGGGGGCTCGAGCTCTGATGGCGCTCACCGTGCTGCTCGGCGGCGCGCGCAGCGGCAAGTCCACGCTGGCCGTGCAACGTGCGCGCGCGCACCCCGGCTCCGTTTGTGTGATCGCCACCGCCACCGCGGGCGACGCGGAGATGGCAACACGGATCGCGCGACACCGCCGGGAGCGCCCCGCGAGCTGGCACACGCTCGAGGAGCCGCTGGCACTGGACACCGCGCTCGCGCGGGCCGACTCCGAGGCGCTCGTGATCGTCGATTGCCTCACACTGTGGGTGAGTAACCAGCTCGAGCGCGGTGCGCAGGAGAGTGAAATCGAAGCGCACGCCACGCGCGCGGCGCGGCGCGCCGCCGAGCGCCCCGCCCCGGTGATCGCGGTGAGCAATGAGCTGTCGATGGGGATCGTGCCCGCCGATCCACCCACACGCCGCTTCCGCGACGTGCACGGCCGGGTGAACGCCACGTGGGTGGCACACGCGCGCGAGGCGAGCCTGCTCGTGGCGGGCGCGCTGCTTCACCTGGACGGCGTGGGCGCGGCACTCGAGGAGGCCGGCACCGCGGAGGTGCGCGGATCGTGAACGACGAGCGTTTTGCACGCCCGCCCACGCCGCCCGGATTCGACGGATCCCGCGCGCGCGAGCGAGCGGCGGATCCCCGCGGCTGGCGCTACCCCGCGGATCAGCGGGAGGTGGTGTACCGCGTGATCGCCGAGCGCCGCGACGTGCGCCGCTTCCGCTCGCAGGAGGTCCCCGAGGAGGTGCTGGAGCGCGTGCTCGAGGCCGCGCACCGCGCGCCGTCGGTCGGGCTGATGCAGCCGTGGCGGTTGATAGTGATACGCGAGTTGGCCACACGTGCCGAGGTGCGCCGGCTCGCCCAGCGCGAGCGCTTGCGCCAGGCCGCGCGTTTCGATCAGCGCGCGGCGGAGTTTCTCGACAAGAAGATCGAGGGTGTGGTCGAGGCGCCGCTTGGCATATGTGTGTGCTGCGATCACGGCAGCGCGGAGGTGGAGGTGCTCGGACGCGGAACGATCCCCGACACCGACCTGTACAGCACCGCGTGTGCGATCGAGAACCTCTGGCTGGCGGCGCGCGCGGAGGGGCTGGGGGTGGGCTGGGTGAGCTTCTACCGCCCCGCCGATCTGCGCGCGCTGCTGGGGATTCCCG
>WQXW01000223.1 GCA_009781575.1 Solirubrobacterales bacterium | reverse complement strand
GGCGCGGAATACGCCAAGCTCAACGGCGGGCTGGTCGGGGGCGATCGCGTGTGGGAAGGCAAACAATGGCTGGCCGCGAACATCCCGGGCTGGACCGCGTACAGCCTGGGCGAGGCGCTGTACCAGTCGCGCTACCTCTCCGACAGCGGCCGGCTGTTCTTCAACAGCAGCGACGCGCTCGTCCCGCAGGACATCGACGGCAACGAGGACGTGTACGAGTACGAGCCGCCGGGGGTGGGGAGCTGCAGTGAAACGGCGGCCACGTTCAGCGCGCGCACCGGGGGGTGCGTCGGGCTGATCTCCTCCGGGGTCGCGCAGGGCGAATCCGGGTTCCTCGACGCCAGCGAAAACGGCGGCGACGTGTTCTTCCTGACGGCCGAAAGGCTCGTGCCGCAAGCCACCGAAAGCTCGCTCGCCGTGTACGACGCGCACGAATGCACGGCCGCCGCGCCCTGCCTGCGGACCCCGGCGGCGGCACCGCCGCCGTGCACCACGGCGGACGCTTGCCGGGCGGCGCCCTCTCCGCAGCCCGCGATTTTCGGCGCGCCCTCGAGCGCCACCTACGCCGGCCCGGGCGACGTGGTATCGGCCTCCTCCAAACCCACCACGGCCGCGGTCACGCCACGCACGCGGGCTCAGAAGCTCGCGCTTGCGCTCTCGGCGTGCAGGCGCCACAGCCGCGTCGGGAAGAGGCGCGCGACCTGCGAACGGCAGGCGCGCCGGCTGTACGGGTTCGCGACGTCGACCCGCAAGCGGGCGAGGCGGCGCGCGAGATGAGCGGGGTGCGGGCCCTCAGACGGGCGCTCCCCGTCGTGTGCGCGGGCGTCACGCTGGTCCTGCCGCTGCTCGCGGCCTCCTCCGCGCAGGCGAGCTCTGTGTGGTGGGGCCTGACCTCGGGCTCTTGGCCGGCGAACCTGGCGGCCGCCTCCACCGGCAAGCTCATTGTCACCGCGCAGAACCGGGGATACGGAGAAGCGGACGCCGGCATCGTGCCTGTGGTGGTCAGCGACGCGCTGCCCCCCGGCCTGGAAGTGGTCGTGACCAAAACGGGTGCCCCACAGATCCTGGGCTTCTCCGAAGAACGCGGTCCGGTGGCGTGCACCGCCCCATCGCCCCACGTGGTGGAATGCCGCTTCGGTGAAAGCGCCGAAGACAAGCCGATGGCTCCCGGCGAACAGCTCGAAGTGCAGATCGGCGTGAGGGTCGTGCCCGGCGCCTCCTCGGGGGAAGAGAACGCGGTCAGCGTCTCCGGCGGCGGAGGTCCGAGCCGAGCCTATGAGCGGCCGATCGCGATCGGCGAAGAAAGCGATTTCGGCGTCGAAAACTACGAACTGTTGCCCGAAGAAGAAGCTGGCATCACCTCCACGCAGGCCGGCGCGCACCCATTTCAGCTGACCAGCGTGATCGCTCTGAACACGAGCGAAGCGGCCTCCAACGAGGGAAAGCAGGAGGAGGCGGGGCTGGTCAAGGACCTCACCTTCCAACTGCCCCCGGGGTTGATCGGCAACCCCACACCGCTGCCGCAGTGCACCGGTGCGCAGTTCGTCGACGAAGAAGCGAACACCGAGCACGACGAATGTCCGGCGGACACCGCGATCGGGCTGGCGACGATCACGGTCAATACCAGCGACAAACCGATCCAGCGAAACTCAGATGTGGGGAAAATCACCGTTCCACTGTTCAACCTCACGCCGTTGCGGGGGGAGCCGGCGCGCTTCGGCTTCGATGTGGCCGAGGCGAAGGCCAGCGCGTTCGTCACGCTCGACACCTCGGTGCGCTCGGGCAGCGACTATGGCGTGACGGTCAAGGTCGGCAACATCACCGAGCTGGCAGGGTTCCTGGGGGCCAAGGTGATCTTCTGGGGGACCCCCGGCAGTCCGATCCACGACCGCTCCCGCGGTTGGAACTGTATTGAGGCACGGGGAGCGTGCGCTCCCCAGAATGAGAACGAGCCGCCGCCCTTCCTCTCGCTGCCGACCAGCTGCAGCGGGCCGATGCGCACGAGCGCGCAGGCCGACTCGTGGGAAGAACCCCAGCCCGAAAACCCCTCCGAAGCGCCGCTGTTCGCCGAATACCAGATCGGCGGCCTCGACGGCTGCAATCGCCTGCCGTTCGACCCCTCGATCCGCGCGGCGCCGGACGTGCCGAGCGCAAGCACCTCGACCGGCCTGAGCACCGACGTGCACGTCTCCCAGACGGCGGTGCTCAACGCCGAAGGGCTGGCGGAGTCGGCGGTCAAGGACATCACGGTTGCGCTGCCCGAAGGTGTCGGCCTGAACCCATCAGGCGCGGACGGCCTGGAAGCCTGCTCAGAGGCCCAGGTGGGCTTCACCGGCGTGCAGGGTGGGATGGACCTGTTCACCGGCGGGCTGCCCCAACCGTTCTGTGCGGACTCCTCGAAGATCGGCACGGTCGAGATCAAGACACCGCTCTTGCCCAACCCCCTGGAAGGCGCGGTATATCTGGCGGCGCAGAACGCAAACCCGTTCGGCAGCCTCGTTGCGATGTACCTGGTCGCCGAAGACCCGGTGTCGGGCACGCTCGTGAGACTCGCGGGCGAAGTGTCGCTCAACCAGACCACCGGCCAGGTCACCGCGACCTTCAAGAACAGCCCCGAGCTGGCCTTCGAAGACGCCGAACTGCACTTCTTCGGCGGTGAACGCGCGCCACTGGCGACGCCGGCGCACTGCGGCACCTACACCACCCGGGCGTCGTTCGCGCCGTGGTCGGGCACCCAAACCATCGACTCCTCCTCCAGCTTCGAGATCGAAAGCGGCCCCAACGGCGGCCCCTGCCCGGGGACGACCCTCCCCTTCGAACCCTCCCTCACAGCCGGAACCACCTCAAACCAGGCCGGCGGCTTCTCGCCGTTCACACTCACCATGTCGCGACCGGACGGCCACCAGAACCTGCAGTCGATCGCGCTGCACATGCCCCCCGGCCTCACAGGCACGCTGGACGGAATCAAGCTCTGCGACGAAGCCGATGCCAACGCCGGCACCTGCCCCCCGGAAAGCCTGATTGGCGAAACCGTTGTCTCCGTTGGAGTTGGCAACGACCCCTTCAGCGTGACCGGCGGCAGGGTCTACCTCACCGAAAAATACGAGGGCGCGCCGTTTGGCCTCTCGATCGTGAACCCCGCCAAGGCCGGCCCCTTCGACCTGGGCCAGGTGATCGTGCGCGCCAAGATCGAAGTGGACCCCACCACGGCCGATCTGACGGTCACGACCGACCCGACCGGCCCATACGCGATACCCCACATCCTCGACGGCATCCCGCTGCAGATAAAGCACGTCAACGTCACGATCACCCGCCACGACTTCACGTTCAACCCGACCAACTGCAACCCCCTCGCCGTCACCGGCACCCTGGGAAGCGTGGAAGGCGCAGCCGCAGCGGTGTCCGTGCCCTACCAGGCAACCAACTGCGCGATCCTCGGCTTCAAGCCCGGGTTCTCGGTCTCAACGCCCGGCAAACCCACCCGCACGGACGGCGTGGGCCTGAGTGTCAAGCTCTCCTACCCCAGCGGCTCCTTCACGAAAGACGCCAACGTCGCAAAGGTCAAGGTCGAACTCCCCAAGCAGCTGCCCTCGCGCCTGACCACGCTGCAAAAGGCCTGCACCGACGCGGTGTTCAACGCCAACCCCGCCGCCTGTCCGCCCGCCTCGCGGGTCGGGGAGGCGACGGCAACCACGCCGCTCGTGCCGGTTGCGCTCAGCGGCCCGGCCTACTTCGTCTCCCACGGCGGCGCGAAGTTCCCCGAACTGATCATCGTGCTCTCCGGCTACGGCGTGACCGTGTATCTGCACGGCGAAACGTTCATCTCCAAAGCGGGCATAACCTCCTCGACCTTCAACGCCGTGCCCGACGTGCCGGTCGGCTCCTTCCAGCTGACCCTGCCCCAGGGCCCCTACTCGGCGCTGGCGGCCAATGGCGATCTGTGCGCGGAGAAACTCGTGATGCCGACCACCTTCTCAGGCCAGAACGGCGTGCGCCTCGAGCAGAGCACCCCGATCTCCGTGCAGGGCTGTCAGCCCCAGATCCGCGTGCTGCGCCACCGCGTCCACGGCAGGAAGGCCACCGTCGTGGTGC
>WQXW01000222.1 GCA_009781575.1 Solirubrobacterales bacterium | reverse complement strand
GATGGGACCGCTGATGTCTATGACGCGCGCGTACCACGTCCGGGTGATAATCCGCCTCCTGCTGCGTTGCCCTGCGAAGGGGCGGTGTGTCAGGGTCCGCCCAGCGTACCGCAATTGCTGGGTGCTCCGGCCAGCGAGACGTTCAGCGGCCTGGGCAATGTGCCACCGTCGACCGTGGCGACCAAGAGCGTCGCGAAAGGCAAGAGCGCGCATAAGCCGACGAAAAAGCACGTCAAGCGTAAGCGCAAGAAGGCCCGTCGCGCGCTGCATCACAATCGGAGGCGCAAGTGACGGCGCTGCGGAGGCGATCGAGGCCACGGCAGCTGCGTGGCGGGATTGCCGCGTTGCTCGCGGTGGCCGTTGTGTGCCTGTTGCATGCGGGCACAGCAGATGCGGCCGAAGCGCCGGCGTGGAGGATCGTCGCGACCAGCACGCCCACGGACGTGGCGCCGGGCTCGCCGCGCGAAGAGATCCAGGAAATAGCGGTCGACGCCACGGGCGGCACCTTCAGCCTGACGGTGGAGGCGCAGACCTATGCGACCGCGACGATTGAAAGCATCCCCGCCGGCATCACGGCTGGCGGGCTGAGAACCGACCTCGAAGGCTATCGCGGCATCGGATCGGGCAATGTCGAAGTGTCCGGTCGCGGCAGCGGTGAAACATCGCCTTTCATCGTGAAGTTCGCCAAAGAACGCTCTGAAGAACCGGTGCCGGTGATGATCGCAAACAGCGCCGGGTTGACCGGTGGCTCGCACACCGTGCAGGTAGAGGAGCTGCAGCACGGGCTCTATCAGCCTCAGATTTTCGTCACGGCCGTGAACGTGGGCGGCGCCGCGACGAGCGGCCCGGTCTCTCTGAAGGACGCGCTCCCGCCGGGCGTCACCGCTACCGAAGTCAGCGGCTACGATGTGGATCGAAGCCGGTTTATTTTTGGCTTCAAAGGCGCGGCGTCGATGACCTGCACGCCCGGCGCGGTGATAGAATGCTCGTATGGCGAACCTGTAGGGCCGGGCGACCAGCTGGTGATAGCGATACAGGTGAAGGTGCCCACGTCCGTGCGGTCGTTGCCGAACCTCGCGAGCGTCTCCGGTGGCGACGCGAGCGAAGCGGTGTCGACGCTGCCGTTCACCGCAAGCGAAGCGCCCGCTCCGTTCGGTCCCACGCCGGGCAGCGTCGTCGCAGCGCTCTCGACGCAGCGGGCTGGTGCGCATCCTAACGTTACGACCGGTTTTACACTGAACACGGACAGCCGCTACGGTGTTGCGTCCAGCGCAAAGGATATCCGCTTCGACCTGCCACCGGGGCTGGTGGGTCAGGCGGTCGGCATGCCGAGATGCTCGATGCAGGCCGTGCTCAAAGAGCTGGGACATCCCAACGCGTGTCCCGCCGACTCGATGGTGGGTACCGCCACCGTCACGCTTGGCGGCAGCACCCCGGAGACCTATCTCGTTCCGGTGTACAACATCGCTCCGGCCCCGGGTGAGCCGGTGGCGTTCGCCTTTGATGTGATCGTGCAACCGGTGCGGTTGGATACCAGCGTCCTTTCAAATGGCGATTACGGCGTACGCGTGACCGCCCCCGATGTCAATGAGGGACTCGAAGATCTGTCGACGTGGGTCACGATTTGGGGTGTCCCGGCGTTGTACAACGGTGCCGGTGAATACACCTCGTATTATGGAGGGCAGTTTGGCGGGCCGGCGCTCACCGAGGAGCGTCAGGCGCTGCTGACCGCGCCCCAGCAGTGCGCCCAGCCGCTGGCGGCATCGATGGAAGCGGATTCGTGGAGCGACGCAAATGCGTTCACGGCTCCGCAGGTCGCGCCGATGGGCTCACTGACGGGCTGCGACGAGCTGTCGTTCAGCTCGTCGTTCACGATGCTGCCGGATACGCTTGAAGCGGGCGCTCCGGCAGGGTATCGGTTGTCGCTGCGCGTTCCACAGGCGTCGAGCAGCGATCCCGAAGAGCTCGGCACGCCGAACGTGAAGAAGGTGGTCACGACGCTGCCGGCCGGCACGGTGGTCAACCCGTCGGCCGCGTGGGGCCTGCGAGCGTGCACGAGTGCGCAATTCTATGGACCTCATCGTGGCGAGGAGTCCTCCGCCACGCCCGCCGAATGCCCGCGCGAAGCGCAGGTGGGGACGGTTGCGATCCACACCCCCGCACTGGAGGAAGCACTGACAGGAGAGGTGTATCTCGCCACCCCCGAATGTGATCCGTGTACGCCCGAGGACGCTGCGGACGGGCGCATGGTGCGGCTGTTCCTGCAGGTGGTCGGCGAAGGGGAATCGGGCATCGTCGTCAAGTTGGAAGGCAAGGCGCTGATCAACCAGCAGACGGGGCAGATCACGGCGGTCTTCGAAAACGATCCGCAACTGCCCTTCGAAGAATTCAAGCTGGTGTTGAACGGCGGGCCGCGCGCGGTGCTGACCAATCCGCGCTCGTGCGGGATCAAGACGACGAATATGGACCTCACGCCGTGGAGCATCGGCCCGGACGTACAGGACTCCACGCCGTTCAGCGAATTCGAAATCAACGAGAACTGCTTCGGTGCGCAGTTTCAGCCGTCGTTCGTGGCTGGAATGACCAACAATCAGGCCGGCGAATACAGCGCCTTCACATTGGCATTCGGGCGCTCGGACGACGATCAGTTCCTGAGCGGCTTCGCGCAGACGCTGCCGCCGGGCCTGCTGGGCAACCTCTCGGGCGTGACCCTCTGTAAGGAACCGCAGGCCGCCGAAGGAAGCTGCGGCGAAGCCAGCCTGATCGGCCACACGCAGGTGCTCACCGGGCCCGGGGCCGACCCGTTTCTGGTGAGCGGCGGCAGGGTGTTCCTCACCGAGGGCTACAGGGGGGCGCCGTTCGGCCTGTCGATCGTCGTGCCCGCCGTGGCGGGGCCCTACACGCTGTCGGGCACCACAGGGCGGGGCACGGTGGTGGTGAGGGCGAGGATCGAGGTGAACCCCACCGATGCGCATCTGACGGTGACCGCAGATCCGTTGCCGACCGTGCTCGACGGCATTCCGCTGCAGTTGAAAGTGGTAAACGTCACGATCGATCGGCCCAACTTCACGTACAACCCGAGCAATTGCGGCAAGCTGTCGATCGACGCCGCGCTGTCGAGTGCGGAAGGCCTGAGCGCCGACATCGCATCGCCCTTCCAGGTCACAAACTGCGCGCGACTCGCCTTCAAGCCGAACTTCTCGGTCGCGACCTCCGCCCACCACACGCGCACCGATGGGGACGGCCTCGACGTGGAGCTCAGCTACCCCAAGGCGCCCTTCGGGAGTGAGAGCAACATCGCGAAGGTCGAGGTCGAACTGCCCAAGCAGCTGCCCTCGCGGCTGACCACGCTGCAGAAGGCGTGCCCCGATGCGGTCTTCAACGCAAACCCCGCGTCGTGCCCGGCGGCCTCGACGGTCGGCGAAGCGATCGCGACGACGCCGATCGTGCCCGAACCGCTCGAGGGGCCCGCCTACTTCGTGTCACATGGAGGGGCCAAGTTTCCCGAACTGATCATCGCGCTGCACGGCTACGGGCTCACGGTCTACCTGCACGGGGAAACCTTCATCAACAAAGCGGGGGTCACGAGCTCGACCTTCAACACCGTGCCCGACGTGCCGATCGGCTCCTTCGAGCTGAAGCTCCCCGCCGGCCCCGACTCGGCGCTGGCCGGCAACGGCGATCTCTGCATCCCCAAGCTCACCATGCCCACGAGCTTCACGGCCCAGAACGGCGCCGTGATGACACAGGACACAGCCGTCTCCGTCCGGGGCTGCTCGCCGGAGATCCGCGTGATCCGCCATCGGGTCAGCGGCAGGACCGCCACGATCGTGGTGAGCGTGCCGTCGGCCGGCACCCTGGTCGCGGGCGGCCCGGGGGTATCGCGCGTGGCCACGCACAGCGGCGGGCCGGCGCGGATCACGATCCGCCTGCACCTCTCGAGGGCGGATCAGCGCTTCGTGGCCCGCCACGGCGGACGGCGCCTGATGGCCCCGATCCGCCTCTCCTTCACGCCCACCCACGGCGGGCGGCTGCACGCTCACGTGGCCGTCCTCATGCAGTGATGTGGCGCGAGCGCCGAGAGCAAGCTGGCGACCAGCGGCTGG
>WQXW01000221.1 GCA_009781575.1 Solirubrobacterales bacterium | reverse complement strand
TGGGCGCGCTCACCGCGCTCTTCGTCGTCACCGCCGGCGTGATCATGCCGCTGTTCACCGGCGACTTCGGCCACTACCTGACCGATCTCACCGTGGGCCTCTCACAGGTGCTGTTTCCCGTGGTGCTGCTCCTGGGCGTGAACGGGATGCTGGTGGGGATCCTGCAGTCGTGCGATCACTTCACCATCCCCGCGATCTCCCCGGCGGTGTGGAACATCGTGATCATCGTGTTACTGGTGGTGCTGCGCCCGCACTTCCACGGCGGCAGTTTTGTCTACCCCAACGGCAACGAGCTCTACGCCTACGCGATCGCGGTGCTGGTGGCGACCGGGGTGATGATGGTGATGGCGCTCGCCGCGCTGGGGCGGATCGACTTTCGCCTGCAGTTTCACCTCGACTGGCAGGACCCGCGCATCCGTCAGGTGTTCACGCTCATGCTGCCCGTCACGATCGGGCTGGGGATCGTGAACCTCGACCAGCTGATCAACTCGGTGTTCGGCGCGCTGGTCAACAGGGAAGCGCCGCGCGCGATCGAACAGGCGTTTCGCATATACATGCTCCCCCAGGGGGTGTTCTCCGTGGCGGTGGCCACCGTGCTGTTTCCCACGCTGAGCCGCATGGCCGCCCGGCGCGACGCCTCCGCGATGCGCCGCGCGATCGGGATCGGCATGCGCCAGATCAACCTCCTGCTGATCCCCTCCGCGGCGTTCATCATCGCGCTGTCGGTGCCGATCACCCGCCTGGTGTTCGAACGCGGCCACTTCGGCCCCCGCTCCACCCACCTCGTCTCGATCGCGCTCTTCTGGTTCGCCTTCAGCCTGCCCTTCGCGGGGGTGAACCTGCTGCTCACGCGCGTGTTCTTCGCGGTGCAACGCCCGTGGATTCCAACCGGTCTGGCAGCGATGAACATCGTGGTCGACATCATCGTGAGCGTCGGCCTCTACAAGCCGCTCGGCATCGCGGGATTGGTGATCGGCACGGTCGCCGCCAACCTGGTGATGACCGTGCTGCAGATCCAGCGGCTGCGGGTCGGCTTCAACGGGCGCCTCGACGGCGCCCAGACCACCATGATCACCGCGCGCGTGACGGTCGCCTCGATCCTGATGGGCGGCGTCTCCTGGGCGGTGTGGTACGGGCTCGACCACCTGCTCGGGCGCTCGCTGGTCGCGCAGATCGCCTCCGTCGGGCTCGCCGCGCTCGCCGGCACCGCCCTGTACATACGGCTCGTGTTCGCGATGCGCGTGCCCGAGGCCCACCAGGTGCGCCGCCTGATCACCGCCCGGATGGGGCGCGCGTAGGCCTTCTACGCTGTACCCGCCTCATGGACCGCGCGCACATACGCAACTTCTGCATCGTCGCCCACATCGACCACGGCAAGTCCACGCTGGCCGACCGCATCCTCGAGCTCACGCGCGCGGTCGATCCGCGCTTGATGCGCGCGCAGGTGCTGGACTCGATGGAGCTCGAGCGCGAGCGCGGCATCACGATCAAGGCGCAGGCCGTGCGGGTGCTGTTCGGAGCGCGCGACGGCCAGCGCTACCAGCTGCACCTGATCGACACCCCCGGCCACGTGGACTTCACCTACGAGGTCTCCCGCTCGCTGGCCGCCTGCGAGGGCGCGCTGCTCGTGGTCGACGCCTCCCAGGGGGTGGAGGCGCAGACGGTGGCCAACACCTACCTGGCGATCGAGGCCGGCCTGGAGCTGATCCCCTGCCTCAACAAGGTGGACCTGCCCGGCGCCGAACCGGAGCGCGTGGCCGGCGAAGTGGCCGAGCTGATCGGCGAGCCCGCGGAGGGAATCCTGCGCATCTCCGCCAAGACGGGCGAGGGGGTGGAGGAGGTGCTGGAGCAGCTGATCGCGCGCGTGCCGCCGCCGGGCGGCGACGACCAGGCGCCGCCGCGCGCGCTGATCTTCGACTCGCAGTTCGACCAGTACCGCGGCGTGATCGCCTACATCCGCGTGGTCGATGGGGCGTTCGCAAAGGGCGAGGAGATCCGCGCGATGGCCGCCCACACGCACGCCGAGATCGACGACATCGGCGTGTTCTCACCCCAGATGACCCCCACCGCGCAGCTGGCCGCCGGCGAGGTGGGCTACCTGATCACCGGCATCAAGGACGTCACCCAGCTGCGCGTTGGCGACACGCTCACCACGCGCGCGCGGGCGCGCACGAGCGCGAGCACGAGCGCGAGCGCGCGTGCCGGCGCGCCGACGAGCGCCACCGAGCCGCTGCCGGGCTACCGCGAGGTCAAGCCGATGGTGTTCTGCGGCCTCTTCCCGATCGACTCCGACCGCTACCCCGATCTGCGCGAGGCGCTGGAGAAGCTCACACTCAACGACGCCGCGCTCTCCTGGGAGCCCGAGACATCCGACGCGCTCGGCTTCGGCTTTCGCTGCGGCTTTCTGGGCCTGTTGCACATGGACATCGTGCGCGAGCGGCTCGAGCGCGAGTACGACCTGGAGCTGTTGGCCACGATGCCGTCGGTGGGCTTTCACATCACGCTCACCAGCGGCGAGCAGCTCGAGGTGCACAACCCCTCCGACATGCCCGACCCCGGCACGATCGCGGAGATCCGCGAGCCCCACATCACCGCCCAGATCATCGCCCCCCGCCAGTTTGTGGGCGCGGTGATGGAGCTCTGCCAGGAGCGCCGCGGGGAGCACCGCGCGATGCACTACCTCTCACCGGAGCGCGTGCAACTCACCTATGAGCTGCCGCTGGCCGAAATCGTGCTGGACTTCTTCGATCAGCTCAAGTCGCGCACGCGCGGCTACGCCTCGCTGGACTACGAGCTGGGCGACTCAAAGCCGTCCGACCTGGTCAAGCTCGACGTGCTGCTCGCCGGCGACCCGGTGGACGCGCTCTCGATGGTGGTGCACCGCGAGAAGGCCTACGACGTGGGACGCGCGCTCACCGAGCGCCTGCGGAAGCGCATCCCCCGCCAGCAATACGACGTGCCCATCCAGGCCGCGATCGGCTCGCACATAATCGCGCGCGAGACGGTGAAGGCCTACCGCAAGGACGTGATCGCCAAGTGTTACGGCGGCGACATCACACGCAAGCGCAAGCTGCTGGAGAAGCAGAAGGAGGGCAAGAAGCGCATGAAGCAGATCGGCCGCCTCGAGGTGCCCCAGGAGGCGTTCCTGGCGGTGCTCGAGCTGGGGGAGGAGTAGCTCGTGAGCGGCAGCCCGCCCGACGCGCGCGGCCCACGTGACGCGCCCGGCCCGTCCGGCCCGCCCACCCGCATCCTGTTCGTGTGCCTGGGCAACATCTGCCGCTCGCCCACCGCCGAGGGTGTGATGCGGTCCCTGGTAGAGGAGCAGGGGTTGGACGGCGCGATCGAGCTCGACTCCGCCGGCACCGGGGGCTGGCACGTGGGCAGCCCGCCCGACGCGCGCGCCACCGCCGCGGCCGCCGCCCGCGGGATCGCGCTCTCCGGAGCCGCGCGGCAGGTGAGTGGCGAGGACTTCGAGCGCTTCGATCTGATCCTCGCGATGGACCGCGCCAACGAGCGCTCACTGCTGCGCCTGGCCCCGGACGAGAACGCGCGAGCGAAGGTGGGGCTGCTGCGCCGCCACGACCCCGCCGCCGGCCCGGCCTCCGACCCGGCCTCCGACCCGGCGCCCGGCGAGGACCTCGACGTGCCGGACCCCTATTACGGCGGGCCCCACGGGTTCGAGCACGTGCTCGACCTCATCGGCGCGGCGTGCGCGGGGCTGTTGGCGGAGGTGCGCCGGCGGTCCAGCCTGTGACCCTGCCCGAGGGCGCCACCGGGGCGCGGCGGATCGGGGGCGGCGACATCAACGACGCCTGGCACGTGACGCTCGTGGACGGCCGCGAGGCGTTCGTGAAGAGCCGCCCCGACGCCCCGCCCGGCGAGTACGAGCGCGAGGCGCGCGCGCTGGCGTGGCTGGCGGAGCCCGGCGCGCTGCGCGTCGCCCGCGCGCTCGAGGTGAGCGAGCGCTACCTCGCGCTGGAGTGGATCGACCACGGTCGCCTGACCGCGGCCGGCGAGGAGGCGCTCGGGCGGGGGCTCGCGCGCGTGCACCTCGCCGGCGCGCCCCACTTCGGCGACCCCTGGGTGTCGTGTGACGGGGGCGACGAGGCCGACGGGCGCGACGGGCGCGACGGGCGCG
>WQXW01000220.1 GCA_009781575.1 Solirubrobacterales bacterium | reverse complement strand
CGGGGTGACGCCGGAGGAGATGGTGCGGGTGGCGACCCGCGAGCGCCCGAGCCAGCTGCGCGAACTGCGCATGGGCGACCTGCTGGGCCTCAACCTGGTGGAGACCGCGCGCAGGGGAGCGCTGCTGCCGCTGCGCGTGGCGTCGCTCGCGCGCCAGCTGATCACCGACTGGGGGCAGGTGTCGGTGATGGACGTGGCGATGGGGCTCGCGGAGATGCTGCCGTCGGGCGTGTACAGCGGCGCGGGGATCGAGCGCTACCTGCGCGGGCTGCTCAGCGACCCGGGCCGCAGCGACGACTTTCGCGAGTGCCGCCGCGAGCTGTACATCACGGCCACCGATCTGGACACCTGCGAGCGGGTGGTGTTCGGCTCGGAGGGGTTCGATGAGGTGCCGATCTCAACGGCGGTGAGAGCGTCGGGCGCGCTGCCGATGGTGTACTCGCCGGTGAGGCTCGACGGGCGCGAGCTGATCGACGGCGGGATCACCTCGACCACCAACCTCGACATCGCGGTGAGCGCGGGGGCGAAGCTCGTGCTGGTGATCAACCCGATCGTGCCGTTCGTGAACGACTTCTCCGGGAACATGCGCACGCTGAGCGGCGTGCGCGCGCGCAGGGTCTCCGACATGGGCTTCCCGCGGATCGGCTACCAGGCGTTCAAGCTGCTGGCCCACCAGCGCCTGCACCTGGCGACCAGCTACTGGCAGGAACGGTACCCCGGCGTGGACATCGTGCTGATCGAGCCCGAGCCGGGCGATGAGCTGATGTTCAAGACGTCGATGATGAACTTCGCGTCGCGCATCGAGATCGCGACACACGGCTTCCAGTCGGTGACCCGCCACATCGCGGACGAATTCGAGCGCTACCACGAGATCTGCGAGCGCCACGGCATCGAGATCTCCGCGCGGCGGCTGCACAAGGTGATCGAGCACCTCGACGGCGAACCGGAGCCGGTGGGCGGGTGGCGGCGGATCCTCGAGGAGACCACCGGCGCGCTGTTGCGCCAGGCCGGGCTGTCCGGCTGAGAGGCCGTGCCGGGGGGCCGGCGCGCCCGCTGCGGCCGTACCGGTCGCGAGCTCCGGCCGTTGTGTTTTTTGTTTTGAGGATTGGTTCCGCGCGGAACGAATCCTCTTTTTGAATCCCCCAACGGCGCCTCAGACAGGTGTATTCGAGCGGGGCGCGCCAACTTCTCCCCCAGCCGGGGCTCCCCACCCCACCCGGCGGGCGCCACCCCGGCGGCGCTACTCGAGCGCGGCGTCGATCGCGGACAGCAGCCGCTCGGTGGCGGCGCGGTTGCGCACGGTGATCCGCACGTGGCGGGGCTCGCCGAGCGGGGTGCCGGCGGCCACGATCACGCCGGAGCTGCCCAGCCGTGTGGCGAGCTCGGCGCCGTCGAGCTGGGGGTGCGAGAGCCAGAGGAAGTTGGCCTGGCTGTTGGAGAGCTCGAAGCCGCGCTCGCGCAGCGCGGCGGAGAGGTGGAGGCGCTCGGTGACGAGCGCGGTCACGCGCGACTCGACCAGCTCGGCGCAGGTGCGCAGCGCCTCGGTGGCGCCGGCCTGGGAGAGCTCGCTGACGCCCAGGTCGGGCTCGAGCTCGGCGAGCAGATCCTCAGAGCCGGGGCCGCCGATCGCGTAGCCGACGCGCAGGCCGGCGAGGCCCCAGGCCTTGGAGAAGGAGCGAAAGACGAGCAGGCGGGGGTGCTCGTCCAGCAGCTGCAGCGAGGCGTCGCGCGGCTGGGCGGGCGCGAAGTCGATGAGCGCCTCGTCGAGCAGCACCGCGATGCCCGGCGGGAGCGCGGCGAGCAGGCGCTCGAGCTCGGCCACCGCGAAGAGCTCGCCGGTGGGGTCGTTGGGGCTGGCCAGGGTGATCACGCGCGTGGACTCGTGCTCGTGGGCGGCGTGCAGGAGCGCGTCGGCGCCGCCGTGCACCGGGATCGCGCGCCCGTGGGCGCGGCGCGCGATGATGGGAAAGAGCGGATAGGAGGGCCAGGAGGTGAGCAGCACCTGGCCGGGCTCGATCAGCGCGCGCGTGGCGGCGGCGAGCAGCTCGGCGGCGCCGTTGCCGACGATCAGGCGCTCTCCGGGCACCTGGTGGCGGTGGGCGAGCTCGCTGCGCAGCTGGTGCCCGCGCGTGTGGGGGTAGCGGTGCAGGCCGCGCCGGGCGACGAAGGTGAGCGCGTTGACCACGTCGGGGTGGGGCGGCTCGGGCCAGGTGGTCTGTGAGAGATCCAGCGGGTCGACGCGCGTGAGCGCCTTGCGCTTGCGCTCGGCGGCCTCCTCGCGCAGCTGGCTGTTGATCTCCTCCTCGGAGAGGCCCTCGAACTGGCGGTAGTAGTCGAGCAGGCCCACTACCGGCAGTGGCGGCGAGGCGCGTGGAGTGGTGGGCGGGACCTCACAGCGAGCCGCCCGGCATGACGCTGGATCCGGGGCCGTGGATCACGACGAACCAGACCGTGAAAATCGCGACGCCGACGGCGGCGGTGAGCGCGAACACGCGCCCCAGCACGCCGGCCTTCTGATCGAAGCCGGCGGCGCGCCGCACGAGGATCCACGCGTGGTCGAGGCGGCGCAGAATCGTGAGGGTGCCGAACATCAGCGCGAACAGCGCGGCGAAGGAGACGAGGATCCCCAGCCCGACGTTGTTGCCGGCGAGGTAGCTCACCTGCGAGCCCACCCACAGGCAGGCGAGCGGGATCGGGCCCCAGCAGCACAGGGAGAGCAGGAATATGAGCGCCCACAGCGCGCGCGCGATGTTGGTGTCGAGGCGCCGGCGGACCTCGCCGCCGCGGGCGGTCGACTCGCGAAAGTGGATCGGCGCGGTGCCGGGCCGGCGCCCGACGAACATGCCTCCGGTGTCGCTGGGGTCGCTGCGCATGGGTCTATGTTGGCATCCCCGCGCGCGCGTCTCGGCAGAGGGGGTCGGGGCCCGCCGGGGGCGACGGTGTGGGCGTCGTTGAGCGGGGCATCGCGTGGAATCCTACTCGCAGTAGTATGCGGAGGCGATCCGCTCGGAAATCATGGCCGCAAGCAGCCCCCAAACCGACTCCGGCCGCCGCGAGCGCGCGGCGCACCTGGGCCCCGAGCGGCGGCGGCCGCTGATCCTCGACGTGGCGCTGGAGCTGTTCGTGGAGCACGGCTACCAGGGCACCTCGATGGATGCGATCGCGCGCGCGGCGGGCGTGACCAAGCCGGTGGTGTACTCCTGCTTCCCCAGCAAGTCGGCGCTCTTTGGCGCGTTGCTCAACCGCGAGGAGCAGCGGATGCTGTCGCATTTTGCGGAGGCGCTGCAGAGTGGCGTGCGGCTGGACGACCTGGAGGAGACCCTGGTGGCGGGCTTCACCTCGATGTTGCGCGCGGTGGAGGAGGCGCCGGAGGCATACCGCGTGGTGCTGCTGGGTCGGGGCGACAACGACGCGGTGATCGACGCGCGTGTGCGCAAGGGGCGCGAGCAGCGCGTGTCGGCGCTGGCGGCGGTGGCCGGCTTCTGGGTGGCGGGGTGGGTGCCGGAGGGGCGCGTGGAGGCGGTCACCCAGTTCGTGGGCCAGACGCTGGTGAGCATGGGCGAAGCGGGCGTGCGCACGATGCTGGCGGCGCCGGAGCGCTGGAGCGCGCGCACGCTGGGGCGCACGCTCGGGCGGTTGGCGGCGGGGGGCTTTCGCGCACTGATGGACACAGAGCAGGCCGCCGGCGCGCATGTGGCGCGGCCGGCGGCTCAGCGGGTGGCTCAGGAGTTGTAGAGCGAGTCGAGCAGGGGCGCGTACTTGGAGGCGACCACGTCGCGCTTGACCTTCAGCGTGGGGGTGAGCTCGCCGGTGGCCTGGGAGAGGTCGTGGTCGAGGATCGCGAACTTCTTCACCTGCTCCACTTTGGCGTAGCGCGCGTTGACGCGCTCCAGTTCGCCGGCGATGAGCGCGTGGATCGCGGGATCGCGCGCGAGCGAGGCGATGTCGGGCGCCAGCTCGTGCTCGGCGGCGTACTTGGCGATTTCTTCCTCGTCCAGCGTGATCAGCACGACCGGGTAGGGCCGGCGGTCGCCGTGCATCACTGCCTGGGAGATCCAGCGGCACTGCTTGAGGTCGTTCTCGATGTTGGCGGGCGTGAGGTTCTTGCCGCCGGCGGTGATGATGATGTCCTTCTTGCGCCCG
>WQXW01000219.1 GCA_009781575.1 Solirubrobacterales bacterium | reverse complement strand
TGGGGGATTCAAAAAAAAGATTCATTCCGGGCGGAACCAATCCTCAAAACAAAAAACGCAACGGGTGGAGCTGGGCCGGCGACGGTTGTACTTTGATCAGCTTGATCCAACTCGACCGACAGCGGCGGAGCGCCGAACACGCCTGTCTGAGGCTCCGTTGGGGGATTCAAAAAGAGGATTCGTTCCGCACGGAACCAATCCTTAAAACAAAACACGCAACGGCCGCTGCTGCAAGCTCGACCGGCACCGAGGGAGCGGGCGAAGCCGCTATCCCTCGCCCTCCGCGCCTCCCCACGGCCCCGGCGTGATCTCCACGTAGCCCATGTCCACGCGCATGATGTCCGCCGCGCGCTCGAACAGCGCTCTGCCCACGCCGTAGCGCGCGAGCAGCGCGCGCTCGGCGAGCGGCTCCTCCTCGGGGTCCAGCAGCCGTCCGCGCGCCTCGAAGGGGGCGCCCAGCGGCCTGCCCCGCACGGTGCACGGCGCGACCAGCATGCGGGGGTCTTTGCGCAGGCGCTTGACCTTGCCGGCGGTGCGCTCGGTGCGCACGTACAGGCGCCCACCGGCCTCCGCCGCCCACACGGGGGTGGGCACCGGCGTGCCGTCGCGCCGGTAGGTCACCAACAGCGCGCGCTTGTGGGCGGGGATCTCCCCGGGCGAGCCGGTGCGCGGCTGCGCGTGGATCGTGCGCGCGCCCCCCGGCGCCGTGCGGGCCGCCAGGCGGCCGGTGAGCAGCGCCGCCGGCAGCCGCCGGCCCGGGACCGGGCGCGCCGACGGCCTCGCCTCGGGCACCACTCAGGCCACCTCGAGCAGGCTGGGCCGGCTGATCCTCGCCGCCTCGAGCGCCCCCCGGCCCGCCTGCAGGGCGCTCTGGAAGGCGACCTCCGAGAGCAGCCCCGGCGCCGCGACCATGTCGCCGGCCAGAAACACGCCCTCGCCGCGGTCGATCGCCGGCCGGTCGCGCCAGCTCGTGCCGGGGAGATCGAGCGCGCCCGTGCGGCCGTGCATCACCTGGCGCCGCCGCCACCTCACC
This sequence comes from Solirubrobacterales bacterium, assembly GCA_009781575.1. Classification (GTDB taxonomy): domain Bacteria; phylum Actinomycetota; class Thermoleophilia; order Solirubrobacterales; family Solirubrobacteraceae; genus Palsa-744. The sequence goes on along the minus strand of WQXW01000219.1, from coordinate 3,114 downwards.
CGTGCGCGCCACTCGGGGAAGGAGAGGTCGAAGAGCCGCTCAAGGCGCGCCTGGGCCATGTCCGGCTCCTCGCCGGGGCGCATGCCCAGATGGGCCTGCACCAGCTCCTCGCCCGCCGGAGCCAGCGTGCGGTCGTTGGCGGTGAATCGCTCGATCCAGCCGCATTCGTCGAGATCGGACACCACGTAAGGATCGCGCCGGCGTGTGGCGAGCGCCACGTCGAGGCAAACCGTGTGCGTGGAGCTCCACTCGAGCGTCGGATCGCCCAGCAGCTGCGCCGCCTCGCCCAGCTCGGTGGCCACGATCACGGGCGGCTCCGGCAGCGCGTCCACCGCGCTGCCCAGCTCGATTTCCACGCCCAGCTCGCGGGCGCGCGCCTCGAGGCGCACCACCAGCGCGCCCCAGCCGCCGATCGGAAAGCGCGCCGGCGGCGGCACGTGGAAAGAGCGCATCAGACGGGGCCACACGAACGCCGCCGACAGCTCGCCGGGGTCGTGATGGAAGGTGAACACGCCCGCGGTCGCCGACAGCAGCGCCGCGACCTCCTCGTCCGCGCGATCCCGCACCCAGGAGCGGAAATCGCGCTCCACCGGGGCCTCCAGGCCGCGCAACCGCAGCACCGCCGGCAGGATCCGCAGGGGAGGCAGCCGCCTGAGCTGGCCCTGCCAGCGTACGCGGATGCCCCCGAGCGAGGGCGACGCGACCCTCGGGAGCAGCGCTCGTTCCGACAGCCACGCCCACAGCGGCCCGTCCTGGTAGAGCGCGTGGGGCCCGAAGTTGGTCCTGTAGGGGCCCTCGTCGGTGCGCGCGCGCCCGCCCAGCGACCCGTGCGCCTCGATCAGCCGCACCCCCGCGCCCCCCTCGGCGCAGGTGATCGCCGCCACCAGCCCCGCGATGCCGCCCCCCACGACCGTGATCCGCTCGTGCCGCCCCCCGTGTCCTCCGCGGTGCGCTCCGGCGTGCCGCCCCTCGTGCCCTCCGCCGTGCCCTCCGTCGTGCCCTGCGCCGTGGCGTCCGCCGTGGCGTCCGCCGTGGCGTCCGTCGTGGCGTCCGTCGTGGCGTCCGTCGTGGCGTCCGTCGTGGCGTCCCTCGTGCCCTCCCTCCGCGATGCCGTTGGCCGCGATGCCGTTGGTAGTCATGGTGAAACCTCCTGGGTGGGTCGTCCTCGGTGAGGCTACTCGGCAACTGGCTTGCCTTACAGTTCCAGTGATGGCACTCGGAACAGGTCCAGTTCCCGGGCCGGAGCTGCTGGTCGAGATCGACCGGGAGGGCGAGGTGGCGCTGCACGAGCAGCTCGAGCGCACCCTGCGCGCGGGGATCCGCGCGGGCCGCTTTGCGGCGGGCATGCGCCTGCCGTCGACGCGCGCGCTCGCCGCCCAGCTCGGCATCTCGCGTGGCGTGGTCACCGAGGCCTACGGGCAGCTCGCCGCGGAGGGCTACCTCACCGCCCGGCAGGGGGCGCCGGCGCGCGTGGCTCGCACGGCGCGCGCGCAGGAGCCGCGGCCGGCGGCCAGCTCGATCCTGCCGAGCTTCGCCTACCACTTCCACCCCGGCCTGCCGGACATCGCCGGCTTTCCCCGCGAGCGCTGGCTGCGCTCGGTGCGCGCGGCGCTGCGCGAGCTGCCGCTCGGCGCTCTGGCCTACGGCGACCCCCGCGGCGCGCCCGCGCTGCGCGACGCGCTGGCCGCGTATCTGGGGCGCGTGCGAGGGGCGGCGCCCAACCCGGAGCACACGATGATCGTGACCGGCTTCATGCAGGGGTTCTCGCTCTGCTGCCGCGCGTTGCGGCGGCGCGGTGTGGAGCGGATCGCGCTCGAGGATCCCGGCTGGCAGGTGCACCGGATGATCGCCGACCAGGCGGGCCTCGAGATCGTGCCGATACCCGTGGACCGCGAGGGGCTGTGCGTGGAGGCGCTGGCCGCCACCGATGTCGCGGCGGTGCTGGTGACGGCGGCGCACCACTTCCCCACCGGCGCCGTGCTGAGCGGCGCGCGGCGCGCGGCGCTGATCGAGTGGGCGCAGGCGCGCGAGCGGCTGATCGTGGAGGACGACTTCGATTCCGAGTACCGCTACGACCGCGTGGGGGTGGGCGCGCTGCAGGGCCTCGCGCCCGAGCGGGTGCTCCACATCGGCTCCGCCAGCAAGCGGCTGGCGCCGGGCATGCGCCTCGGGTGGCTGCTGATGCCCTCGTGGCTCACCTGGGAGCTGACCGGGGCCAAGGCGCTCGAGGACGGCGGCTCGGAGGTGATCGGCCAGCTGGCGCTGTGCGACTTCATCGCCAGTGGCGAGCTCGATCGCCATGTGCGGCGCATGCGCTTGCGCTACCAGAGCCGCCGGCACGCGCTGATCGAGGCGCTCGATCGCTGGCTCCCGTTCGCCCGCCCGAGCGCGAGCGCGGCGGGGCTGTTCGAGCTGGTCACGCTGCCGGAGCAGATCGACGAGGGGGCGCTCATGAGGGAGGCCGCCCGGCGGGGAGTGGGTGTGGAGGGCCTGTCGTGGCACCGACTCACATCGCGGGGACCGCCGGGCGTGCTGCTGGGGTTCGCCAACCTCGCACCGCCCGCGATCGAGCAGGGAGTGCGCCTGCTGGGCGACGCTGCAAAGATGAGCGCCCGATGAGGGAGATGAGCGCGCGATGAGGGTATTCCTGGCCGGCGCCACCGGCGCGATCGGGCGCCCGCTCGTGGCGGCGCTGCTCACCGCCGGACACGAGGTGACCGGTATGACGCGCTCGCCCGCGCGGGCTGACGCGCTGCGCGCCGCCGGCGCGGAGGCGGCGATCGCCGACGCGCTCGACCCCGGCGCGGTGCGGGCGGCCGTCGCGGAGGCGGCCCCGGAGGCGGTGGTCAATCAGCTCACCTCGATCCCGCCGCGGGTGAACCCGCGCGCGATCGCGCGCGACTTCGCGCTCACCAACCGGCTGCGCACCGAGGGCGCGCGCAACCTGATCGCCGCCGCCCGCGACGCCGGCGCGCAGCGGCTGATCGCGCAGAGCATCGCGTTCATATACGCCGCCGGGCCCCGCGGAACGGTCCGGCGCGAGCAGGATCCGCTGCTCGCCCCCGAGCGCGCGCCGCAGTCGTTTCGCCCGATCGTGGCCGCGGTCGGCGCGCT
>WQXW01000218.1 GCA_009781575.1 Solirubrobacterales bacterium | reverse complement strand
GCGTTGCCCAAGATCAGCAGCACGTCGGCTTCCATCTCGACATCGGCCTTGCGGGCACCGGCGGCATGGTCGATGCGCGCGAACAGCTGCAGGCCATGCGCGTCGAGCGCCTCGCGCAGCCGCTCCTCTACCTGGTCGGCATCGCCGCTGGCAGTCACGTCGACCACGCGCGTATTGTACTCCCGCGCGCGCGTTGCGCCGGTCCAAGCAGGCTTTGGTGACACCCGTGACACCGTGCGGTCTGCTCAACACCGTTTCACCCTGCCGATCGCGAGAACGCGGGAGAGGGAAGGCGACGACCGGAATCGAACCGGTGTAGACGGCTTTGCAGGCCGCTGCGTAGCCACTCCGCCACGTCGCCGCGCCGCTCAAGCCTAGCGGGCGCCCACCGTTGGTAGCCTTGGAGGCCCCAGGGCGATTAGCTCAGCTGGGAGAGCGCCGTCTCGACAAGGCGGAGGTCGTTGGTTCGAGCCCATCATCGCCCATCGATTCGCGCCGTCCCGGTCGCGTCGCGCGGCGAAGGCGAAGCTCAGCGGGGCTCGGAGGGAGGGTCGCCCTCGACGCCGAGCGTCCGTTGCATCCACGCGACGTCGTGCCAGGCGCCGAGCTTCCAGCCGATTCGACGATAGACGCCGACCGGCTCAAAGCCCATCGCTCGGTGCAGGCCCACGCTCGCCTCGTTGGGTATGGTCATGCCGGCGACGGCCATCCGGTAGCCACGTTGTGCGAGTCGCTCGAACAGCGCCTCGTACAGCGCGCGGCCCGAGCCGGTGCGCCGCCGGCCCTGCTCGACGTAGACACTGGTCTCGCACGAGAAGCGGTAGGCGGCTCGCCTCTGGTGCGGCCCGCCGTAGGCAAAGCCGACGACGCGGCCGTTGTGTTCGTACACGATCCACGCGTGTGTGCGCGTCGCCGATGTGATGCGTTCGGCCATCTGCGCGGGAGTCGGCGGCTCGCCCTCGAAGCTGACCGCTGTCTCGCGCACGTAGGGCGCGTAGATCGCCGCGCACGCAGATGCGTCATCCCCATTCGCATCTCTCACCGTCGCACGGGGCACGTTTGGCCGAAGCATACGCGCTCGGTGTGAGACGGCAGGCCCCCCGAGCCACGCCGGCCTGCCGGATGGGCCGGCCGTGGGGCGCCGCTCACGCCGCCAGCAGCGACAGCGCACCGTCACAGTCGATCTGGCGCCGCAGGCGCCCCAGCGCTCGCGCGCGGGTGGGGCCGATGCTGCCGACGGGCATGTCCAGCGCGGCCGACACCTCCTCGTAGGCCGGACTCGGCTCGGCCATGAGCATGCGCAGCAGCCTCTGATCGCTGGTGCGCAGCCGCGAGAAGCCACGCCACAGGGCCGTGTCGCGCTCGGCGGTCAGCAGTCGCTCATCCGGCGACTCCGTGCACTCCTGCTCGAACGCGCTCTCCGCGCACGGCACGTTTCGCTGGCTGTGCCGCAGCACGGCGAGGCACTCGTGGCGCGCGGTGGTCGCCAGCCATGCGCCCACCCGGCCCGGCTCTCTCAGCCGGTCGAGGTGGTCGAAAAGCTCGAGCCAGGTCGCCTGCGCCACGTCCGCCGCGTCCGCGTCGCAGAGGCGGTGCGCGCGAGCGATGGCGCGGATCATGCCGCCGAACTCCTGCACGAGCTCATTCCAGCTCTGTTGGTCGCCGGCGGCGGCCGCGCGAACCAGCCGCGCGACCTCCTCCGTGCTCTGGCGCCGGCAACTCTTCGTGGTACTGACAACGGTCATTGGTGGCCTCCCTGTGCGTGATCGGGAGGCGATGCTCTCCAGCGGGCCTTGCGGTGCGATTGCGAGGAGATTGCGATGGAATGTCGAGGCGCCGTTGGGGGATTCAAAAAGAGGATTCATTCCGCGCGGAACCAATCCTCAAAACAAAAAACGAAACGGACGCTGCTCGACCGGCACCGAGGGAGCGGGCGCCGGCGCCGACCCACACCGCCTCACTCGGCCCGAGGCGCGGCTCCCGATCGCCGCCAGCCCGGTGGGTTTCAGCCGAAACGTTCCCCGACGAGTCACTAGACTCGGGGTCGTGCAGCAATCGCTGCGGATCGCCTTGTGTGGGGGGCTTGTGGTGGAGTTGGGGGCCCGGCGGATCGAGCGCGATCTGTCGGGGCGTCAGGGCCGCGAGCTCTTCGCCTACCTCGTGCTGAACCGCTCCCGGCTGGTGAGCCGAGACGAGCTGGTGGCGCTGCTGTGGCCCGAGCGCCCGCCGCGCTCGCCGGAGGCCGCGCTCAATACGATTCTCGCGCGCCTGCGCCGCGTGGTCGGTCCCTCGGTGCTGTCGGGGCGCGCACAGCTGCGGGTCGAGCTGCCCCACGGCAGCACGGTCGACGTGGAGATGGCCGAGGATGTGGCCGCGCGCGCCGAGGTGTCGCTCGGCGAGGGGCGCCCGGCCGAGGCGCTCGAGCTCGCGCGCGCGGGGCTCGAGCTGCTGGCGGCGCCGCTGTTGCCGGAGGTGTTGCACAGTTGGGCCGACCAGCCCCGCCGCGAGCTGGAGGACGTGTGCGTGCAGCTGCTCGGGATCACCGTGCGTGCCGGACTCGCGCGCGGTGGCGCCGCGCTCGACGACGCCGAACGCGCCGCCAAACGTGTGATCGACCGCGAGCCGTTCCGCGAGAGCGGTTACGCGATGCTGATGGAGGTGCACGCCGCGCGTGGCGACACGGCGGAGGCGCTGCTCGTGTACGAGCGGTTGCGGGCGCTGCTGGGCGACGAGCTGGGCGTTCCGCCCTCCGCGCGCGTCGCCGCGCTGCACCAGCGTTTGCTCCGCGCCGACCGCACCGCCACTGCCACTGTCCCCGCGCCCGCCCCCGCGCGCGCCCCGGTACCCGCGCCTGCGCCCACGGCGGTGTCACTCGACGCGGCGCAGGCCCCCGACAGCTCGGACCCGGCGGAGTGGCCGGTGCCGCTGCCCGAGTTGTTGGCACACGGCTCGAGCAAGCGACTCGTCGGTCGCGCCGGCGAGCTGGCCGCGCTGCTGGCCGAGTGGAACCACGTCCTGCAGGGCGGCCGCCGCGTGGTTGCGCTCGCGGGCGAGCCGGGCATCGGCAAGACGATGCTCGCGGGCTGGTTCGCGCGCGAGGTTCACCAACAGGGCGCCACCGTGCTCTACGGCCAGGCCGATGAGGAATCGCTGGTGCCGTACGCGCCGGTGGTGTCCGCGCTGCGGCGCTACGTCGTGCACACCCCGAGCTTCGCCGGCGCCCCCGCGCTGGCGCCTCACCTGACGGAGCTCGGGTGGCTGATCCCGGAGCTCTCGGATCACCGTTCGCAGGGGCGCGTACCCACCGGCGACCCCCGGCTCGAGCGACTGCGCCTCTACCAGGCGGTGGCGGCGTCGATCGCACACGCCGCGTCGCGCCGACCGCTGCTGCTCGTGCTCGACGACCTGCAGTGGGCCGACGCGGACACGCTGCTGATCATCCGCCAGCTGCTGCGCGAGGACACGCACCATCCACTGCTGTCGGTGCTCACCTACCGGGAGGGCGAGGTCGGCGCCGACGATCCGCTGGCGCGGCTTTTGAGCGAGCTGCGGCGCGACCTGGAGGTGACGCGCGTGGCGTTGCGCGGGCTCGAGGAGGAGGGGATCGCGGAGCTGCTCTCCGCGCAGGAGCGCTCGACACCGGAGCTGGTGCGGCGGCTGCGCGATCACACCTCCGGCAACCCGTTCTTCATCCAGGAGGTCGCGCGGAGCATGCGCGAGACAGAACCTCGGAACGCGCGCGGCGGCCAGACGCCCGCCAGCTGGCCCGTGCTGCCGGAGGCCGTGCAGGATGTGTTCCGGGAACGGCTGCGGCGCCTGGCGCAGCCCACCCGCGACGCGCTCGGCGCGGCGGCGATCCTCGGTGTGGAGTTCTCCGCCGAATGGGTCGAGGCGGTGCTCGACGATCACCTCGCTGCGCATGGTCTCGACGCGGCGGTCGGCGCCGGCATGATCGTGGAGCACGGCCCGTCGGGCGAGCGCTATCGCTTCTGTCACGCGCTGGCGCGCGAGGCGATCTACATGAGCATCCCCCGCAGCCGCCGCGCGGCGCTCCATCTGCAGGCGGGGTGCGCGCTCGAGCGCCGCCGCCAGACCGCGCCGATCGACGCCGCCCGCCTCGCGCATCACTTCATCGAGAGCAATCGTGCCGAG
>WQXW01000217.1 GCA_009781575.1 Solirubrobacterales bacterium | reverse complement strand
GGGCTGGGGTATCCGGGGGGGCCCGCGCTCGAGGCGCTCGCCTCCGGCGGCGACCCCCACGCGTTCTCCTTCCCGGGTCTCCACGATCGCCGCAACGGGCGCCGGCGCGGGGCCGGCCGCGACTACGCGCGCAGCCTCGACTTCTCCTTCGCCGGCCTGAAGACCGCGCTGCTGTACCGCGTGCGGGAGCTGGGCGACCCCGAGGCGCGCGCGCGCGCCGCCGACCTCGCCGCCTCCTACCAGGCCTCGATCGTCGACACCCTGCTCGCGCGCGCCGCCCAGGCGCTGGAGCGCACCGGTTTGGACCGGCTGGCGATCGGCGGCGGCGTGGCCGCCAACGGCCTGCTCCGCGCGCGGGTCACCGAGCTGGGCGCCGCCGTGCACGTGCCCGCGCGCTCGCTGTGCACCGACAACGCCGCGATGATCGCCGCCGCCGCGCGCCACGCCACGCCGCTGGCCTACCCCGAGTACCTCGCCCTGGATGCCTATGCGACCGGCGAGCGCCCACGATGAGCATGGGCGAGCGGCCGCGATGAGCGCCGCTGGCCGCCCCGACCGCGATGGGCGCGGGCGCGCGGCCGCGACGAGCCCCAGCGCCCGCGCGCCGCGCGGGCAGCTCGCGCTCACGCTCTACACGCGCGCGGGGTGCCATCTCTGCGAGGTCGCGCTCGCCACCCTCCAGCGCGTGCAACGGCAGGTGCGGTTCGAGCTGGCGGTCACCGACATCGAGTCCTCCGACGCGCTCCACCGCGCCTATTTCGAGCGCGTGCCGGTGGTGCAGCTGGGCCCCGAGGTGCTGTATGAGTATGTGATCGACGAGCCGGAGCTGCTCGCGCGGCTTTCCGCCCTGCGCGATGGCGGGAGCGCCATCCTCTAGAGTCACAGGGATGAGCTTGGAGGAGATGACCGCGGTGATCCCCAACGGGCGCGACGGTGGTTCCCCGGCGGGCGAGCGCCTCTCGCTGGGGGTCGCCGCGCGGCTGTCGCGCTACCTGCAGGTGCTCACCCAGGCCAAGAAGATGGGCAAGGAGACGATCTCCTCGCACGAGCTCTCCGAATACACCCACGTCAACTCCACCCAGATCCGCCGCGACCTCTCCGGCTTTGGCAAGTTCGGCAAGCGCGGGGTCGGCTACAACGTCGAGTCGCTGGTGTCGCAGATCCGCAAGATCCTGCGCACCGCCGGCCAGCACAACATCGCGCTGCTCGGCGCCGGGCACCTCGGGATGGCGATCGCCTCCTCCGACATCTTCGCCGACCACGGCTTCCGCGTGGTGGCGATCTTCGACGTCGATCCCGCCAAGGTGGGCGTGCCGGTGGGCAGCCAGCTCGTGCGCCACACCGCCGAGCTGCGCCAGACGGTGGAGGAGGAGGACATCGTGGTCGGCGTGCTGGCGGTACCCGGCGACGCCGCGCAGGCGCTGGCCGACGAGCTGGTGGGAGCCGGCGTGAAGATCATCTTCAACTACTCCGACGCGCTGCTGGCGGTGCCGCCCGAGGTCACTGTGCACACCTCCAGCCCCGCGGTCGACCTGCTCTACGCGCTCTACTTCTATCTGACCTGATCCGGGCGCCGCCGAGCTTCTAAGCTGAGGCGTCGAGCGAACGTGGATTCTCGAGCCCCCCGCAGCTTCGACCTCGACCTCGACCTCGACCTCGATCGCGTCGCCGAGCGATTCGCGCAGGCGGTCGATTTCACGATCGGCATCGAGGAGGAGTTCTCGATCCTGGACCCCGTCACGCTCGAACTGCTGCCCCGCTTCGAGGAGCTGCACGACGCGGCCGCGGTGGTCGATCCGCCGCTGCACGAGGCGATCACCACCGAGCTGATCTCCTCCGAGATCGAGATCGTGTCCGGCCCGGGGCGCGATCTGCACGACGCGCTCGCTCACCAGCGGGAGCGCCGCCGGCGCCTCTTCGCGCTGGCCCACGCGCACGGCGTCGCGCTGGGCGCCACCGGCACCCACCCATGGGCCGACTACCGCTGCCAGTCGTTCATCGACAGCGACCACTACCGCCGCGTCACCGAGGGGCTGCAGTACGTGGCGTGGCGCAACAACACCTTCAGCCTCCACGTGCACGTGGGCATGCGCGACATCGACCGCGCGGTGCGCGTGTGCGACCGCATGCGCCCCGTGCTGCCCCTGCTGCTGGCGGTCTCCTGCAACTCGCCCTACCTCGACGGACGCGACTCCGGGCTGCACTCCGCGCGCACGCAGAGCTTCACGCGCAACTTCCCCCGCTGCGGCGTGCCCGACGCGTTCGGCTCCTGGGACGCCTACCGCGCCTACATCGAGTTCCTGTTCCACACCAACTCGATCGTCGAGTTCACCCAGGTGTGGTGGTCGATCCGTCCCCACTTCCAGTTCGGCACCGTCGAGGTGCGCATCTGCGACGCGCAGAGCACCGCGTGGGAGTCGGAGGCACTCGCCGCGCTGGCGGTGGCCTGCGTGATCCAGGCCGCGCGCGAGGTCGACGAGGGGGTGCCGTTCGCGGATCCCGCGCCGCGCCTGGTGGAGGAGAACATGTGGCGCGCGATCCGCTACGGGCTCGACGGGCGCATGATCGACTTGGAGCGCCGCCTCGAGTACCCCGCCGCCGAGATCGTGGAGCGCCTGGCCGCGTGGACCGCGCCGGTGCGCGGAGAGTTCGGCATCGAGCTCTCCTTCCCCGAGCGCAACGGCGCCCAGCGCCAGCGCGCGCTGATCGCCGCCGGCGCCCCCCGCGAGGAGGTCTTCGCCGCCGCCGTACGCGAGACCCGCCAGAGCTACGCCCAGGAGGTAGCCGTATGAGCACCCCACCGCCCACAGCCGCCGACCAGGAGCGCCTGGAGGCCGAGCGCGCCGCGATCGAGGCCCAGCTGGCGCGCATGAGCACCGCCGAGCTCGCGCTGCAGGCCGCGGTCTCGCTGCTCAACCTGGGCGGGCGCCGGCTGGGGCTCACCGGCGGCGACCAGCGCGAGCGCGACCCGGCTGGCCGGCCCGACACGGCCGGCGCGCGCGACACGGCTGCCGAGCGCGATCCGGCCGGCGAGCGCGACCTCGAGCAGGTGCGCGACGCGATCGACGGCGTGCGCGGGCTGATGCCGGTGCTGGAGCGCCGCATGGCGGGCGAGCTCCGCTTCCTGCGCGACGCGCTCTCCCAGCTGCAGATGGCCTACGCGCGCGAGGCCCGCGCGGGCGCGGGCGCGGGCGCCGCTCCCGACCCGCAGGCCGGGCCCGAACCCCAGCGGGCGGCCGGCGACACCACCGGTGAGCGCGCCGCGCCCGCGCAGCAGCCCGCCGCCGCCGCCGAGGGCGAGGGCGAGGGCGAGGGCGGGGGAGCGGACGAGACGCAGGCGGGCGCCCAGGGGGACCGCTCTCCGGGCCCCGCGGAGACGAGTGGGCGCCTGTGGGTGCCCAAACGATGATCCGCGCGCGCACGTCGGTTTTTGCTTTCCGCTCCAGCGGTGCCGATCGAGCAGCGTCCGTTGCGTTTTTTGTTTTTAGGATTGGTTCCGCGCGGAACGAATCCTCTTTTTGAATCCCCCAACGGCGCCACCGACAGGTGTGTTCGAGACGGCGCGCCGGCGCGAGGCTCGAGGAGGGCGCGCTGCCCCCCACGCCGGGGCGCGAGCCGCAGGCGGTCCCTCGTCGTGCGGTCTCGATAGACTGCGCGAGCTTTTCGGCCGGGCCGCCGCTCTCAGAGGAGCGCGGCCCTGCGAACGATGCGCGCGCGAACATCCTCGCGCGGCACTGAAACCAGAACCGCGGAGGATTCTTCTTGAGCACGTTCCTGACGAACCACGGGGTCGTCGTCGCCCTCGTGTGCGCCGCCTGTGCGGTGATCTACGGTCTCTTGACCACGCGCGCGCTGCTGGCGCTGTCGCCCGGCAACGAGCGCATGCGCTCCATCTCGCACGCCGTGCAGCAGGGCGCGCGGGCCTACCTGAACCGCCAGTATTCGACGATCGCGGTGGTCGGCGTGGCGATCTTCGTCGTGCTGATCTTCCTGCAGAACATCGAGGTGGCGGTGGGCTTTTTGATCGGCGGGATCCTCTCCGGCTCGGCCGGCTACATCGGCATGAACGTGTCGGTGCGCGCCAACGCGCGCGTGGCCGAGGCCGCGCGCGGCGGCGTGGGGCCGGCGCTGAGCGTGGCCTTCCGCGGCGGCGCGATCACCGGCCTG
>WQXW01000216.1 GCA_009781575.1 Solirubrobacterales bacterium | reverse complement strand
CCCGCCCACGCGGCGGCCGAACGGGTCCGCCCGGAGGTCAAGCATCACCTCCCGACGGCGGCTCCCGGTGACATCACGCTCGCCTTCGCCGGAGACGTGCATTTCGCCGGGCGCGTTGCGCGGTTGCTGAAGGATCCCGCCACGACATTCGGGCCGATCGCATCGGTGCTGGAGTCGGCCGACTTCACTGCCGTGAACCTGGAGACCCCGGTCACCAGTGCCGGCCGGCCGCAGCCGAAGGCCTATCACTTCGCCACCACGCCGCTCGCTTTCACCGCACTGCGCGACGCCGGCGTGGATCTGGTCACGATGGCCAACAATCACATCCTCGACTACGGGCGGACCGGGCTGGCGCACACGCTCGCGGCGGCCAACGCGGCGCATTTCCCTCACGTGGGAGCGGGAGTTGACGCGGCGGCGGCCTGGGCGCCGTATGTGACTACGATCGCCGGCACCAAGATCGCGATCGTGGGCGTATCGCAGGTGAGCGAACTGGCCTCCACCTGGGTGGCCACTTCACGCCGGCCGGGCGAGGCCAACACGATCGACCTGCGCCGCACGCTCGCGGCCGTCCGCGCCGCCAAACGGCGTGCCGCCATCGTGATCGTGTTCATGCACTGGGGCACCGAAGGCACCGCGTGCCCGGACTCCAACCAGCTGTCGCTGGCGCCGAAGCTGGCCGCCGCGGGGGCGAGCGTCATCGTCGGCGCGCACGCGCACACCCTCCAGGGCTCGGGCTGGCTGGGCCACACGTTCGTCGCCTACGGCATGGGCAACTTCCTGTGGTGGGAGAACTCCTACAGCACCGCAACCGGGGTGCTGACGCTCACCCTGCACCCGCACGCGCCGTTGAGCGCGCGATTCATCCCCGCGGTCGTCTCGCGCGCCGGCCAGCCGATCGTGGATCGCCCCGCCGCCGCCCGCCGCGCCCTGGCGCGCTACGCCGGCTTGCGCGCGTGCGCCGGGCTGTCCGCGACCCCGCCCGCCGGGGCGATCACCCCGACCTCGCGCGGTTGATCGCGGTAGCAACTTCGTTCACCCAGATTCAGCAGCGCGGCCCGCGGGCCTGCTCCACGCTCGAGCGGTGCGGGCCCGGCGAGCCACTCCGCATCCGGCCCCAGACGCGGCCGTTGCGTGTTTTGTTTTTTGGATTGGTTCCGCGCGGAATGAATCCTCTTTTTGAACCCCCCAGCGGCGCCTCAGACAGGCGTGTTTCGAGGCCGCGCCGGATTCCCGCCGGCTTCGCCGTCGCCCAGCCTCGCCGACCCGCAGGAGTTTGGCCAAGCACTCCGCGGGCGAGTGTTGGGACCCACGACGCTGGAGCCAGGAGCTCGAGCGGGGATCGGTGAGGTCGTGGTTGCCGCCGCTCATCACCGGGCGTCTGCCGGGAGCACCCGGAAATGCTCACCGTCACTGCGCAGCGTGCGGAAGTGCCGTTCATCGAGTGTCAGGATATCCCGAATGCGGTGGCGCTGCGAGAGCACAACAATCGATGCGTCCGCGAGGCTGATCCCGAGGTCGGCGTAACGGTCAATGATCTCACGCGCGCTGGTGATGTCCCGTGCGCTCATCGGCTCGAGCGCGTAGGCGGCGCGCTCGACCTCCTCGAGCAGTCGTGTACGGGCGGTGTGGCCGACGCGTGAGGCGATGAGGTAGTCGAGCTCTGCCAGCACAAATGGCGAGAGCAGCAGCGGCGGGCGCGCGGAGGAGAGGCTCGCCGCCGCCTCTTGGTGATAGCTCTGGTTGCTGTCGAGCGCGGAGAGCAGACCGCTGGTGTCGATCAGGATCACTCGCCGAAGCCTTCGGCGAGTTCCTCGTCCACTCGCTCCGCAAGCTTGGGATCGGCGCCGCTGAACAGGGGCAGGCGTGGCGGCGGATAGGTGTGCTCGGCTGTCGCAGCGGTAAGCGCGGAGCGGACGACTTCAGCCTCACTCCGGCCCTCAGCGGTCGCCGTCCGCTCGAGCGCCTCCTTCAGATCCTCCGGGAGATAGATGGTGGTACGCCTCATGCCATACATGATGCCACATATGACTGTGCTTCGCCATGCAATGATGTTTCGAGATCCGGTGGCGGCGAGCCAGCTCCGGCCGTTTGGTGTTTTGTTTTTTGGATTGGTTCCGCGCGGAACCAATCCACTCTTTGAATTCACCAACTGCGCCCTGCGGACAGGTGTGCTCAAGGCCGTGCGGGGTTTCCGCAAAATGCGCATTTTCATGGCGCCCGCGCGGGCGAAAGCGGGCGCCGGGACTCCGATCAGCCTGATTGCCCGCCGGCGGTCCAGTTGATCAAGCTGATCAAAGTACCGCTGGCCGCCGCGCCACTCTGACCCAGCCCGGCAGCGCGGGCTACTTGTAGATCCTGGTCCACGGTGGAAGGCGTGTTTGCAGTTGTGCCGTCAAACGATGTACGACCTCCACCTCGCGCCGCGCCTGCTCGTGCAGGCTCGCTATCTTCCGCCGCCGTTCGGCCCGCTGCTCGGGGCTCAGTTGGGCGTTCGGATCTTGGATCTCCCGCAGGAGGCTGGTCGCCCTCGCACGGGCCTCGTTCGCCGCTCGCAGGTGTGGCGTGGAGGCCCGCATCGACTCGTTGGCGTCCTTCATGAACTGCGGCAGCGCCAGCTTGCGCATCGGCACAGTGTGGCACGCCGCGGCTCGTCAGCTCGAGCTCGCCGTCGCGCTCGAGCAGCGCGGGTGCTCCCACGCGAGCCAGTAGTCTTGCCGGCCCATGGCCGACCAAGCCGCCAAGGTGGCCCGCTTCAGATCGCTCCACGCTCGAGAGCAGCCGCTGCTGTTGGCCAACGCTTGGGACGCGGGCTCCGCGCGCCTCTTTGAGTCGCTCGGCTTTCAGGCGCTGGCCACGACGAGCGGCGGACACGCCGCGTCGCTCGGCCAGCTCGACTACTCGGTGGACGCAGAGCAGGCGCTGGCGCACGCCGCCACGATCGTCGCCGCCACCGACCTGCCGGTGTCCGCGGACCTGGAGGACTGCTTCGCGGCCGACGCCACCGGGGTCGCCGACACGATCGCCGGCGCGCTGGAGGCCGGCCTCGCGGGGTGCTCGATCGAGGACTGGGACGGCCACCGGCTGTACTCCCATCAGGAGGCCGGCGAGCGCGTGGCCGCCGCCGCACAGGCCGCGGGCGGGCGGCTCGTGTTGACCGCGCGCGCGGAGAACCACCTGCGCGGCAACCCCGACCTGGAGGACACGACTGCGCGCCTGCGCACCTACGAGGAGGCCGGCGCCGACGTGCTCTATGCCCCCGCTCTGGAGGATCCCGAGGACTTGCGCCGACTGCTCGCCGCGGTGAAGCGACCGGTGAACGTGCTCGTGCGGCCCGCCACGCCCACCGTGGCAGAGCTCGCGCAGCTGGGCGTCGGCCGGGTGTCGGTGGGGGCCGGGTTTGCGTTTGCCGCCTACGGCGCCGCCGTGCGGGCAGCGACGGAGCTGCTGCACAGTGGCACGCACGACTACCTGGCGCTGTCGGGCGAGGGCGCCCAGGCCGCGCGCACGGCGTTTGCCACCTGACTTGGCGAAGCGGCTGCTCGCGCAAGCCGTGGCGCATGGTGGGAGGGGGCCGCACACGCGGCACGCGGAGCCGACAGGAAAATGGAGCCAGGTTCCCGTGCCGGTCGCGCAGCGGCCGTTTCGTTTTTTGTTTTGAGGATTGGTTACGCGCGGAACGAATCCTCTTTTTGAATCCCCCAACGGCTCCTCGGACAGGTCGTGTGGCCGTTCAGCTCGAGCGCGGCAGCGTCACCAGCCCGGGCGCGGCGGGCAACTCCATGACCTCGGCGAGCTCGGGAGCGGCGTGGCCGTGCAGCGCGCCCTCGCTGATCGAGAGCGCGCGGTCGGCTCCGAACAGCCCGGTGCCACCGCCCACGCTGGCCAGGATCGCCACGCCCTCCTGCGCGAGCGAGTGGAGCAGCGAGACGATGCGGTCGCGGCTGCGCAGATTCACGTTGGTGGTGGGCTCGTCTACGAGCAGGAGCGAGGGCTCGCGCACGAGCGCTCTGGCGATCGAGATGCACATCGCGTCGCCGGCGTCCAGCTCATGCGACCAGAGCTCCGCACAGGGGCGCGCGTCGACACGCTCGAGCGCCGCCCACGCGCGCTCGCGGGCTCCCGCGGGCCGGCACCCCTGCGCGAGCTGCGCGGCGATCAGCTCATCGAGCACCGGCGCGCGCT